>CALWAV010000064.1 GCA_944375745.1 uncultured Merdimonas sp. | reverse complement strand
GGGCGGATAGATTCCAGCATTTGTTTCATGTCCGTATCATTCATCAGTAGTGCCATTTTTTTTAACCTCCTACTACAATATATTTATGGTTAATATCCCTTACAGCCAGTAAGGAATTACCCATCTTGTTGCTTAAGCTGTTAGAATGATAAGAGCAATCGGTATAGCGGATACCTCCTACTACTTTTGTCTTGGTAGGAGCTAGGGCACATTCAAACCGACGGATAATAACCATCGGAATAATCACATCTTTATATTTATCACTCTGATAAGTCCCACGTAATTTATTTGCAATCGACCAAATAAAGTTTACTTCTGCAGTTACATCAATGGAGGAATCGTCCCACATCGCATCTATCGTCTGTTTTTCGACCATGTTTTTCCGCCGTTCCTGGCTTTGCTGTGTTGCTGATACCCATTATATCATTAAGACAAGCCCATCCTATTTACTCATCCACAAACTCCATAATATCATCCATAGTACAATTCAGGGCTTTGCAGATTTTTCCCAGCACGTCTGTGGTGACATTGTCTCCATGGTTCAGTTTATTGATTGTATAATGGCTGATCCCGGCGGCTTTTTCCAAATCTCGTTTTCTCATATCCCGGTCGATCAGCAGCTTCCAGAGCTTTTTGTAGCTAACTTTCATGCCTGCGCCTCCATTCAAATCACGCAATATCATAATTAAGTCAATTATACTCTAACACTGCTGAGAAATCAATAATTGTGTTTGCTATCGCTGTAATTTTATTTGAGGAATAGACAGGTACAATACGAAATTTTACACACAAGAGTATTGCACACATATCAAAGCATCCCCACCGGAAATGCTCATGTGCCGTAAAGTAACACAAAAAAGTTGATTGATAGACACTAATTTTGGGCGTTCCCTTGTATCAAATTGATTACAGGAGAAGCAGAATGAGAAAAATTTGTAATCTTATATTAACCACGGTTATCATACTTACCTTAATGGCTTGCGAATGGGCGAGAAGATCAAGAGCGGCGGCACCATTGGCCGTGCGCCACTGGGATATATTAATGTTCGCCACGTTGACGAAAAAGGGCGAGAAGATCGCACTGTTGTCCCTGATCCGGAAAGAGCACCGCTCATCAAGTTGGCTTTTAAGGAATATGCTGCCGGAAACTGGACTCTGGTAGATCTGGCAGAACATTTAGCCGCCTGCGGGCTTACCACTCGCTCGACCCCGAAGATATCTTCTCGTCCAATTACAGTTAGTGCGCTCAGTAAAGTATTGGTCAATTCATATTATAAAGGCGTAGTTCACTATAAGGATGTAGACTATCCGGGAAACCACGAACCGTTGGTTAGCGAAGAAACATGGAACAAAGTGCAAACCATTCTTGCCTCAAAAGTCAACGGCGAGCGCAACTTTAAGCATCCACACTTCCTTAAAAGCACCGTTTACTGCGCGTATTGCGGCGAGCGACTAATCACATGTAATGAGAAGAAAAAGAATGGTACTGTTTACCCTTATTTTGTCTGCGCTGGCCGCCACAGCAAACGGCATCCAGAGTGCAAGACCAGAGCGGTACTGATCGAAGTCGTAGAAAAGAAAATTGAAGAGCTCTATGACACTTATCAGCTGCCGTCAGAAGTGAGAGGCATGCTGGAGAGCCAAGTTCAGGAGATAATCGCAGCAGAAAGAGAAAAATACAATGAAGAGCTAAATGGCCTTAAAGGGCAAAAAGCCAAGCTGGAGAACAAACGGCAAAAATTGCTTGAAGCTCATTACAACAATGCAATCCCTATTGACCTGCTTAAAAGCGAGCAACAGAAGATCGCCAAAGAACTGGCAGCGATTGAGCACGAAATCCGTATCCACAATACTACTTTTGAGGGACTCACAGAAAATCTTCAGCTAAGCCTGGACATGATTGAGGATTGCGGCAAGTATTATCGCAATGCCGATAACACTACTAAGCGCCTTCTCAACCAGGCTATCTTCAAGAAAATCTATGTGAGCAACGCAGAAGATGACGAGTTAAAGATTGAGCTTCAGTTCCGAGCACCATATGATCAGATACTGGAGCCCATTAAGGATGAGCTGGCAAAGATCAACCGGGCGAAACAAACCATGTCAGATAGACTTCAACAGTTTGTCGAGACGGCAAAAGGCCACATCCAAGCTATCTTTGGATGTGGCCTTAATGCGGCTAATAATTCCAATTTTATCGAGAATACTTCGAACCAATCAAAATTTTTTGGTCAGATTAGTTCAAGTAAGAATATTCTGGTCGGAGTAACAGGATTTGAACCTGCGACCTCTCGGCCCCCAGCCGAGCGCGCTACCAAGCTACGCCATACTCCGATAACTCACGTGCAGATATTATTTTATTCGATAGGGGACCGTTTGTCAAGAAGTTTTTATCTTTTTGCCGAAACTTTTTCCCGCAACTGGGAGTAAAAATTTTCTTTAATATCTTTTCCTCCTGGTACTTTGGGCAAATAGTGAAAAGATGCGGACGCTGCGTTCATCTGATATAAAGAGGAAAAGAGAGCCCCCGTAATAATATTGCTTGGGAGGCTCTTTTTCAATACTGATACGATTCCCGGCAGAAGCAAAACGAAATTATTTCCCATTCAATTCTTCGAGCTGCTTTTTCAAGGCTGCAATTTCTGCGTCTTTTTCTTTCGTAATCTGTCGAAGCTTTTCGTCTTTTTCTTTTGTGACTTGCTGGAGCTTTTCTTCCAGCTCTTCCACATAGTATTTCATGCTGTTCTCATCTAAAATCCGCAGTGCATCCGACCACATTCCGAGCACCTCCTCCGGCTTTCGGCGCAGCATGGCGATTTCCTGATAAATTTCTTTGAGCCAGGGATAATCCTAAATCAGCTTTTCGGCATCCTCCAGATTTTCCGCGGTGTAGATAAGTGTTCGGAAGCTTATGAAACAAAGAGGAGCTTTTTTCAAACAATACAATGACATAGACCTTTTTAATATCCTTGTAGGAGAAGTCTTTTCTTTCGGATTTTCCGCGCACTCTCATATACTGGCGCATAACCAGATCGGCGGAATAGCAGGAGACACGTTTTGCAGGAAAAGCTGAAAAGGAAGGCGCTCACAGGAGCGCCTTCTTCAGTTCACGGATAAATTCAGGCGTTGTGCCGCAGCAGCCGCCCAGGATGGAAGCACCTGCCTGGCGCAGAGTTTTCATATGGCGGGCAAATTCTTCCGGACCCATATGATAGACAGCTTCTCCAGTCTCGTTGATGGTGGGCATGCCTGCGTTGGGCTTGGCGATGACAGGGATGGAGACCCGGCTGGCGATTCCACTGATGACGGATTCCAGCTGATCCGGACCTGTAGAGCAGTTGCAGCCTACAGCAGCCGCGCCCATGGCTTCCAGTTCCTCCACCGCGTCAAAGATATTTCCGCCGAAAAACAGGCTTCCGTCAGATTCTATGGTCAGGGTGCAGAAAACAGGCAGATCGCAGACAGAAGCAGCCGCGTCGAGAATCACCATGGTTTCATTGGAGGCAAGCATAGTTTCAGCCACCAGAAGATCTACTCCGGCATCTGCAAGAAAAGAGATCTGTTCCCGGTAGGCGTCATAAAGAGTCTCATAGGACATGGGACCAAGAGGCTCCATCAGTTTTCCGGTGGTGGTCAGATCTCCGGCAATCAGTGCCCGGCCGCCGGAAGCCTGGCGGCTCAGGGAGACCAGTGCCCTGTTCAGATTTTCTGTCTCGTCAGCCAGTCCATGCTCACCCAGACTGACCCGGTTGGCCATAAAGGTGGGAGCGTAGATGATGTCGGAGCCTGCGTCCACATAATCCTGCTGCAGCTTTATCAGTATCTCCGGATGATCGGCCACCCATTTTTCCGTACAGATTCCCTTGGGCATTCCGGCTTTCATCAGATTAGAGCCGGTGGCGCCGTCGAGAATCAGGGGGCCCTTTTTCAGCCGGTCCTGAAGTTCCTGTTTTGTCATATTGATTCCTCCTGATTGTTCAAAGTTCTGTTCAAGCTTCTTCCGAATTATTTTAGAGTTATTTTTATAAGTATAGTACAAAAAATACGGTTCGTAAAGGAAAGGAGAGAAAACGAAAAACTGAAAGCTGTTAAGAAAGAGCTGTTGAGGAAGCAGGAATGAATCAAAGTCTCTTGCCAGAAGCGGCGCCGCATGTTAAAATAAAAAACCGGAGTGCAGGTAAGGCAGGTGTTCGCGGCTGACAGGCCGAAAGGTGTCAGGTGAGGAAAGTCCGGGCTCCGCAGGGCAGGACGCCGGATAACGTCCGGTAGAGGCAACTCTAAGGAAAGTGCAACAGAAATGTACCGCCAGGAAACTGGTAAGGGTGGAAGGGCAGTGTAAGAGACTACCGCCCGCCTGGTAACAGGCGGGGCATATGTAAACCCCGTCCGGAGCAAGACCGAAACGAGACATAAGCCGGCCCGGCTGTCTCAGGTAGGTTGCTGGACTCTGCCGGCGACGGCAGAGCTAGATAGATGAACATCCACGACATAACCCGGCTTATCGCTTTGCCTGCATGAATGGAGGGTGCCCCTCAGGTCATTTTATGACTTGGGAGGCACCCTCATATTTTTCCATATTATTTTATATTATATTGTAAAAATCTCAATCATCGGTCTCGTCATCCGGGTCCAGGGCTCTGTCGGCTCCGATATCCTGTGTATTCAGAGTGCGCCGTTTCATGCGCTGCTTTTCAGACTGTTCCAGAATAAAATCTTTGATGACCCTTGCGTTTTTAATATGTACAAGCTCCAGCCGGGGATGTGTCGTATCACCCGTATTGCATACCACAGTGCCGAGTCCGAAGAGACGCTCCGGAAGGCTGGTATTCAGCGTCACATCCTGAATTTTGTACATATAGCAGTCGTTTTCTTTCCGGTTCAGAAGCCCTTCATCTATGGTTACCAGCTCATCCTTGATGGTGTAGGTGGTGAAGGTAAAGGGAAGGCCGAAAAACACCCATCTTTTTCTCTCTTTAAATACCATATTTACTCCTTTCCGCAGCCTGCCGGGCCCCGATTCCGGCCACGGTTTTCCGCATGTATGAACCTGATACAAGTATACCGGAAAAAACAGATATTTGCAAAAGATATTTGTTGAAATCCGGCGGGTTTTGATGTAACATAGTACGAGATGAGCTCCGGGCCGGATATATGGCGTATTCGGAGGCCGGAAGCGACAGTAAAAGTGGGAGGTATATATGAGACATCTGATGAGCCCGCTGGATTTTTCTGTGGAGGAGCTGGATGGTCTGCTTGATCTTGCCAGTGATATTGAGAAGAATCCCGCAAAATACGCACATGCCTGTGACGGAAAGGTTTTGGCGACGCTGTTTTACGAGCCGAGTACAAGAACAAGATTGAGTTTTGAATCTGCCATGATCCATCTGGGCGGCCAGGTCTTAGGTTTTTCCAATGCGGCATCCAGTTCCGCTTCCAAAGGAGAAAGTGTTTCCGATACAATTCGTATGGTTTCCTGTTATGCTGATATATGTGCCATGAGGCATCCGAAGGAAGGAGCGCCAATGGTGGCTACTGCTGTTTCTTCAATCCCTGTAATTAACGCAGGCGATGGAGGACACCAGCATCCCACGCAGACGCTGACAGATTTGATGACAATCCGTTCCCTGAAAGGACGTCTGGGAAATCTGACTATCGGTCTGTGCGGCGACCTGAAATTTGGCCGTACCGTTCATTCCCTTATCAAAGCATTGGTGCGCTATGACAATATCAAATTTGTCTGTATTTCTCCGGAGGAGCTTAAGCTTCCGGATTATATCCGCGAAGACGTGCTGGACGCAAACGGACAGACCTACGAAGAGGTGGAACGTCTGGAGGACGTCATCGGGGATCTGGATCTGCTCTACATGACAAGAGTGCAGAAGGAACGTTTCTTTAACGAAGAGGATTATGTACGTCTGAAAGATTTCTATATTCTGGACAAAAAGAAAATGAAGCTGGCCGGTCCTGACATGCTGGTGCTTCATCCGCTTCCCAGAGTTAATGAGATTTCCGTAGAGGTGGATAATGATCCGAGAGCCGCGTATTTCAAACAGGTTCAGTACGGCGTATACGTCCGTATGGCCCTGATTCTCACACTTCTGGAGGTGAATGTGTAATGGGAAAGAGCGTATTGAATGTAGGACGGATTTCCGAAGGCTTTGTGCTGGATCATATCCAGGCCGGCAAGAGCATGGAGATCTACAAGTATCTGAATCTTGATAAGCTGGACTGCACAGTAGCCATCATCAAAAATGCCCGCAGCGCTAAAATGGGAGTGAAGGACATCATGAAAATTGAGTGTCCCATTGATTATATTGATTTGGATGTTTTGGGCTTCATCGATCACAATATTACAGTGAATATTGTAAAAGATGATAAGGTGGTAGAGAAATCTACGCTGACGCTTCCAAAAGAAATCCGCAATATCATCAAGTGCAAAAACCCCCGCTGCATCACATCCATTGAGCAGGAACTGGATCAGGTCTTTATTCTGACAGATCCCCGCAAGGAAGTGTACCGCTGCAAATACTGCGAGGAGAAATATAAGAGAAAATAATAGATAATAATAGATGATATTAAAAATAAGAGTATCCGTCAGGTTTTGATGGATACTTTTATTTTTGTGGGATCGAAAATGATTGAAGAGGGATAAATGGATTGACAAGAAAACTTGGCGATGATAGGATATAGATGTAAAGAAAACTTGGCATAATGATATTCGATTTATGGGGTGAGTTTATGAATAAGGAAGAGATTCTGGAAAGAAGCAGACAGGAACAGAACGATGAGGGAATGATTGACGCGCAGAATAAAGGAAATAAGCTTGGAATCATTATATTTACGGCATTGTTTTGCTTCTTCGCTGTATTTAATTTTGTCTTTGATCAGAACAATGATCTTCTCATGATTATGTTTGGAAGCTTTATAGTGGCGGAAGCTTTTGAAAAGTACAGATTTACAGGAAAGAAAAAGTTCCTTCCATGGATGATCGGGGGAATCTTCGTTATATTGCTTTTTTCCATACATTATATAAGTAAGGTTGTGAGCGCGTTGTGAATGAAAAATTAGTTTTGAAAAATCATCTGAAGGAAGCGAGGATAGAAAAACATCTGTCTCAGGCCCGCCTCGCGCAGATGGTGGGGGTTTCACGAAACACCATCAGTTCCATTGAGACAGGGCAGTTCAATCCCACTGCCAAGCTGGCCCTGATACTGTGCATTGCTCTGGACAAGAAGTTTGAGGAATTGTTTTACTTTTAAGAAAAAGCCTGGGCGGAGAGCTGTGCGCGGATAGAAAATGCAATTAAAAAAGCAGGCCGCCAGTTTTAAGACGCTCCTGCATTATTTTCGAGGGAGTGGGGCTTCTTTGCAGAAGCCCCTGAGTGTTATGAATGAAATACTGATATGTGTTCCTGCTACGATTATTAATATACCAGAGAATTAAGGACAAAGTGTGTCCAGTCTCTAAAAAAAATATAACCATAATTAAGAATTTCTTAGGAAAACAGGAAGAAATTAAAAAGATATTCCAGACGCCGGAGAGCGCCTTGAGGAATATCTTTTTTTGTGGAAAAATAAGCCAGACAGAGCTGAAAACAGGTATGAAAAACGAAAATAACCGCAAACTGAGAAGGACGGCTGCGCCGTACATTGATAAAGGAGGTTTTGAAAAGAATGGAAGAAAGACGGATTACAGAGACTGTCTTGCTGCACTACAGAGAGTACCTGGAGGAGGAAGAGAAAAGTCCTCATACAATAGAAAAGTATTTGAGAGATATCCGGTTTTTCCGCATCTGGCTGTCAGAACGTTCCGTGAGCAGACAGGAACTGGCGGCTTACAGAGATTCGTTAAAAGAAATTTATGCTGTACAGAGCATCAATTCCATGCTCTCTTCCATAAACAGCTTTCTGCGGTTCTGCGGCTGGACAGACTGCTGTGTCCGGCAGATACGCGTGCAGAAGCAGATCTTCTGCTCCCAGGATAAGGAACTGTCCAGGGATGAATACAGAAGGCTGGTGGAAGCTGCCAGAAGAAAGAAAAAGGAGAGGCTGGAGGCGGCGCTTCAGACTATCTGTGCCACGGGAATCCGCATCAGCGAGCTTTCTTTTATTACGGTGGAAGCTGTATACCGAGGCTCCACATCCGTGTCCTGCAAGGGAAAATGCCGTCAGATTTTTCTGCCCCAGAAGCTTCAGCAGCTTCTGAAACGGTATATTCGCAAAAGGAATATCAAAAAAGGACAGGTCTTTGTGACAGGAAGCGGAAAACCCTGGGACAGAAGCAATATCTGGAGAGAAATGAAAGCTTTGTGCCGGGAAGCTGGAGTCATGCCTGGAAAGGTCTTTCCCCATAATCTGCGCCACTTGTTTGCAAGAACTTACTACAACATGAAAAAGGATATCGCAAAGCTGGCGGATATCCTTGGGCATTCCAACATCAACACGACACGGATTTATATTGTTTCAACAGGAAGGGAGCATCAGCGGCAGATAGGCCGGCTGGGACTGGTCGTATGAAATAAAAAAACAACATAATCACCATTATGTGGTACATCCATGCAGCACTCCGGAGGCTGACAAAGCACAAAGAAGGAGAGTTGTGAAAATGAAAAAGAAAGCAAGCAGGACGTGGAAACGTCCGCTGGCCGGTCTGCTGACACTGGCTATGGTAGTGAGCCTGCTGGCATACTCGCCGCTGAGCGCGAGTGCGAGTGAGCTGCCAAGTTCAGAGCAGGGTGCGCCAGAAAATCCTGAGGTACCAGTGGAGAAAGAGCCTGAGGTACCCGTGGAGGAAGAGCCGGAGGTACCCGTGGAGGAAGAGCCGGAGGTGCCCGTGGAAGAAAAATCGGAGGCGCCTGCGGGAGAAGAACCGGAAATACCTGCGGAGGAAGAAGATGAAGTGGATGTGCCTGAAGCGGAGAATAGTATAGTTCTTTACAGCGGCACGGGAATGGAAAAAACGGAGCTTCCAGAATCAATAAAACTGGACGTTTCAAAGTCCAAAGAGGCATCAAATCTGGATGATAACTATCAGTCCCAGATAACTTTATCTCTTCCGGCTGCTGATTATAAACCAGAAATAGATGTGGTATTTGTCATTGATGATACCAGTTCTACGAGCAGTATTTTTGTAGATGCAACAACAAAGATGCTGGAAGAATTAAATAGTAAAGAAAATTTAAATGTAAATTTTGGATTGGTAACTTTTGATTCAGTTGCTCGTGATTGGCTGAACGCTACAACAAACGGAGAAGTGAGTGGTCTGGTATCGTTGGAAGATAATTATACCACAATTATTCATGCAATTAATCAAGAACTCAGTTCTGAAGGTACAGGGCAAATGAAAAGAATTGGCGGCAGTAATCTTGAATGGCCGTTGGAAATGGCTCAGGATATGCTGGCTTCCGGTTCGGGAACAGAAAAACATCTTATTTTATTCAGCGATATGTACGGATATGTTTATCGCGGAGAATTGAATGTTGGAGAGAATGTTTATGAAAATGTGCCTTTAAGTAAACGATTAGCGAACTATACAAATGGACAATTATGCATTTCCCCGCCAATGTATAATGAGTGGAAAGATGTCTATGAGAATATGGAGAAAGACATAGCAGAATATGACAGCTTTTTCAGAGACTCTGAATGGAATAATTATTGGAGTATTTATTCAGGGGAACAGGAGATACCAGATATTAGTGAGGCATTATCATTATCGGTACCACAATATACAGAGGATCTTCAGCCATATAAATATTTTACACCGTTTGAAAAGTCCAGCTGTTTAACTTATGAAAGAATTCGTAATATTTTAGGAGATGGAGTTCAGGTAACGATTGTTAATAATGACTTTAATCCTGGAGATAATGGTGAGACTATCCAGAAGATCAAAGATGGAATGCTTGCGGATTTACAGAATCATGGCGTTACAGTGATTCGAAAAGAAACGTCAAATGGTGGGACTTTTGATGCTGCTCAAATGGGTGAAGTATTTTCTGCTCTTGAAAATAAACTCATTCAGGTAGTAGATGCTGGAAGCAAAGTCGTTGATGAAATTGGAGCCGGAACCTATAAAGGTGCGGAATATAATTTCGACTTTGTAAATGATGAAAGTAAATTGACATTGACAGTGGGCGAAATTAATTATACAGCGTCTTCTGTGGATCCGACAAATGGTGAAACAGCGTGCTACTATTTTAATGGTACAAATGCTGCAGGAGAGTCTGTAACAGCTACAAATGGTAAAGCGGCTCCATTCATTTTACGGTATTATAAAAATGGAGCTGCTGCGGAGCAGACAGGACAGGAAGCCGTTGCAGGCGAATGCTTTGTATGGGAGATTAATGTTCCTGTTACCAAGGATGAAACCGTACAACTGACCTATACAGTCACTTTGACAAATCCGCAGACAACAGCAGGTACTTATGGTACGTATGATCAGTATGGAGAAAATACTGCTTCTGAAGGATTGTATACCAATAATAAAGCTGTGCTTTATCCGGTCGATACGAATGGAAATTCAGGCAACTCGGAAGAATTTAACAAGCCAACGGTATCTTATACCGTAAAAGAACAGACACCTCCGGTAGATCCTACGCCGGAGCCGGACGATTCTGTAAATGTGGATAAGTCAGCCACAGACTTGGATAAGAATGACCAGACGACAGTAACACTGAAGGTGGGAGCTGGCCAGAAGAAGGAAAATGTTGCAGTGCTGTTTCTTCTGGACAAGTCTACCAGCCAGGGAATGCGGGATGAAGCAGCAAAGATGCTTGATGAACTGGCTAATAAGACAAATACAAATATTTTATATGATGTAGTCATTTTCTCTGGGACTGCAAGATCAACAGGATGGAATGATATTCAGGATGGAGCTACACTAGATTCTATTAAGGTAGAGTTTGTAAATGGGAAAACAACAAGTGGCACTAATATGGCAGCCGGAATCTGGAAAGCTGAGGCGGATATGGAAAATCTCCGCACGGAGCATCCGGAGTATGATACAACATACCTGGTTACTTTAAGTGATGGAATCACTTATGTATGGTCAGAAAAGGGCGATGAGACAGTATATTGTGTTCCGGTAGAGGGATTAGGCACAAACGGCCAAGTGGAAGATTCTGCCCAGAATGGTGTGGATACTTGGTCTATGATGTATGAGTATGGTAAAGGGTTGGAGAATATTTATACAAGTGGTGTGCAGGGATTCCTGACAGGAATACAAAGTAAAATGAATGCATCAAAAGAAAACAAACATGTTCAAGAGTATTATGGGGAAAATAGTCTTTCCAATCCGATCAGTACATACATTTATAATGATTTAGAGACAGAAAAGATTGCAGCAAAATATGCATGTGGTCCTGATTTTGCAATGTACTATGCAATTACAGGATACCAGGAGCTGGCAGCTCAATTTACAAATACGTTTGCGTTTGCAGTCCTGGAACTGGATGATTCTGGAAATGACAATATGACGACATGGGCTGATTATCCATGGGGAAAGGAAATCATGGAATACTGTCAGTCAATCAGCACCAATGCAAGCTGGGACAGCAATGTCAGCAACGCAGATGCTGCCAAGATATTTGAAGGCATCAAAAATGTAATTCTCTACGACATCATGTCCGGTACAGTTACCGATGTCATCGGCAGCGACTTTGACCTGACAGGCATCGGCAGCTTTGAACTGGCTGTGGGCGGCAAGAAGCTGGACACAACCGTATCCGGAAATACAGTTTACTTCGGAGAAAAGACAGGAACCGATTATCCTTACTCCGTAAGCTACTACCCGAACGGCGTAAATGGCGATACCCGCGAGCAGTTCGTATGGGAGATCAATGTCCCGGTTGAGAGCACGAAACAGCTGGAGCTCACCTATACCCTGAAGCTGGTAAATAAGTCCACAGTGGAAGGAAGCCATACGGCGCTGACCAACGAAGAAGCAGTTATTGAGTATACGCCTACGACCGGTGATCCGGGCAGCAAGGATTTCCCGAAGCCTGAGGTGACCTACACAGTATCCGGCGGCGGAACCACAACCCCGCCCGATTCAGGCTCCGGCTCCGGCGGTTCCGGAAGTTCTGGAAATTCCGGAAGCTCAGGAAGCTCCAGCTCACCGACCCGGACCACATCCGCCCAGACGGGAGATGAGACAAATATCCTGCTTCCGGTAGTGACGCTGATTATTGCGGCGGCAGTGATCGGAACAGTGGGAACTGTATATTACAAGAAGAAAAGAAGCTGAAATATGCGGCAGAGCAAACAACTGTACAACAGAGCCGCGGCCGGTGCCCGCATCCGCAGCTGCCGGGAAAGGCTGGGTCTTTCCCGGCAGAGGATGGCGGAACGGATCGGAAAGGCGGAAAAATACTATGCGGATATAGAACGCGGCTACTGCGGAATGTCTCTGGATACTATGATAGGAATAGCGGAATGCCTTGGCATTACGCTGGATTATATGATCTTTGGAGAACAGGAAAAACAGGAGCTGCCGGAGGATTCCAAAAGCATTCTTTTTTATCTGGGAAACTGCGATGAGAAGAAGCGGAAGAAAGCGATGGAGCTTCTGAGAGTCTATTTGTCTGAATAGCGGGGAACTGAGAAACCATCCGAAATCAGGCGCAGAGACTGAGCAGACATAAGAAGAGCCGGAAGGTACATGGAAATAAAAAATGTCCTTCCGGTTCTTCTTTTTGCCTATGCTTTTGCTCTGCCTGTACTCTGTCTGTATTTTGCCTGTACTGTGGCCTGTATTGTGCCTGTACGGTGTCTGAACTGTCATTCCTCCCGAAGATGCAGGCGGCAGAGCAGTTCATTTGTGATGGTGCCGGCTTTTTCAGCCATTTCCTCTGCCCGCAGAGTTTGGTGTCCGTCTGCTCCAAGGAAGGTGACAATGTCGCCGGGGCGGGCGTCCGGGATATGGGTTATATCGATGACAAGCTGGTCCATGCAGATATTTCCGATTACGTGTGTTCTCCGGCCCCGTACCAGCACAGGCAGTTCTGTACCGGAAAGACTCCGGGGCAGGCCGTCTGCGTAGCCGATGGTGACAGTGGCTGTCCGCATGGGGGATTCTGCCCGGAAATGGCGCCCGTAGCTGACGGTTTCCCCGGGCTTCAGATCACGGACCGTGGCGATCCGGGCGTGAAGGGAGAGTACAGGACGCAGAGGAACCCGATCCAGAAGAGCCGAATCGGGGCTGCTTAAGACTCCATACATGGCAATGCCGAAACGGGCATAGTCCATGGGCAGATCCGGATAATTTAAGACTCCGTAGCTGCTCTGCAGATGGAGTTTTCCCGGATCACAGCCCTTTTCACGCAGAAGCTCGGCCGTCCGCAGGAACGAGGAGATCTGTATCCGGGTAAAAAGAACATTGTCAATCTCCTGGCTGTCAGCTACGCACAGGTGGGAGTACATACCCAGGATTCGGAGACGGGGAAGCGCAAACAGCGAAGCCAGAGCTTCAATATGCTCTGCCCGCTCTCCGAGGCGGTGCATGCCGGTATCGATTTTCAGATGGACCTTTACCGGGTAGGGAGCAGCCGCGTTCAGCGCTCTGGCGTGGGCGCAGTCGGCGGCGGTCTGAATCAGGTCGTTTGCCGTGAGCAGATAAGCGTCCTGGGGCGGAGTATAGCCCAGGATCAGGATTTCCCCCTGAATGCCGGCTTTTCGAAGCTGAATGCCCTCCCGGAGGGTAGCCACAGCGAAGGCGCGCACGCCGATCCGGTTCAGATAAGAGGAGACAGGCACAGCCCCGTGGCCATAGGCGTCGGCCTTGACCACAGCCATAAAGGCGCAGCCTTCCGGAAGAAGAGCCTGAAGCTTTTCCACGTTCCATTTCAGATTTTCATAGTTCAGTTCCTTCCAGGCGCGGCGTTCCGGCATCAGCCGGAAAATCATGGCGTCTGAGCTGATTTTGGTAATCATAGTATCCCCTCCTGAAAAATGTTTTAATGCTTGAAAATATTTTTAAGCTTTGGCTTCACCATATTCCAGAGCAGGGCGAGAATCCAGGAGCCCGCAAAGGAAGCAGCGGCTACAGCCAGGAAATGAACCACGCTGTTTTCGGTAAAAACCGTCAGACCGGTGACACCTGCAAAGCCTCTGACCAGGATCAGAAACATGGGGTGAAGCACATAGATAAGCAGCGGCAGATCACCGGGAAGCCGTTTCATGGGATCCGGGCCTCTCCCGTCCAGCAGCAGGCGGAACAGAAAATACATCAGCGGAACAAGAAACAGATACATGCTGTCATGGCGCTGTACATTCAGTATTTTCAGCAGGATGCCTTCAGCCAGCAGGAAAGCGGAGCAGATGCCGAAGCCGGCAGCAGCCAGGGAAAAAGACGGCCTTCGGAGCAGTCCTTTGTTCTCCTCTTCCCTGTACTGCAGAGAAATCACATATCCCAGAACCAGAAATACCGGCGCATAGAAAAGTCCGTTCCGCGTGTAGCTGGAGACATGAAAGATCCCGTTATAAATAGTTTGCAGAACGGAACCCTCCGGCAGAAAACCGTAGTAGCTGTCCCCGGGGAGACCGGCCAGATACAGAAGGACGGCGGCGGGAAAGACGATTTTCAAAGGCAGGTATTTCAGCCCGGCCCACACCAGGACAAAGCTCAGCAGCAGGGCAGGGAGATACCAGAGATGGTAAAAGGTTCCGTCTGTAAGAATCATTTTCAGAATACCGCCGAAGCCTGCGCCCTTGAATTGTCCGGCATAAATGTTGACGGGAAAATAGAGCGCCATCGAAGCCAGATAAATCAGGCCGATGCGCCTTAAGTAGCCCAGTCCCCGTCCGGTATCCTTAAGCGCTTTTGGCAGTACAAAAAAGCCGGTAACCATAAAGAAAAATGGTACGGCGGTGCGCGCGATGATTCGTGTCAGCACATAGTCTGCTTCCGGACTTACAGAGGTCAGAGGCGAGGTGTGAATCATGATCACGAACAGGGCGGCCAGAAGCTTAAAGCTGTTGATGGCAGGGTAGATGCGTTTTACGGTCGTCGTGTCTTTTCCTGTCATAGCTACCTCCAGAGGGTGACGACGCAGCTGCCTGTATTGGTGCCGGATACCTGAAAGGGCAGGCTGGAGGGCAGACTCAGCGTCACAGAGCCATCGGACTCATTTGTTTTCTGATAAAAGATCTCAAAATTTTTGTTCTGAATCCGGATTTCCAGGTGGCGCCCGTCCGCCGGAAACAGGTGAAGATAATCGATGTATTCCTCCAGGCAGAAGCCGTGCTGCTGCATAATGGCAGCGTGGGGCAGGCCCACATAGCGAAAATGCCAGGGCTCAGCCGCGATGCCGGTGATGTTTTCCTTTCCTTCCGGATATCTTTGGATAAATCCGTAGGAAATCATCTTTTCCCGGAAGCGGGCACAGATTCCCTCATCCGGGAAACAGGGACGGATAAAATCCACAGGCTCCCGGTTCAGGGCCAGATCGATGGCAAGTCCGGTCTGGTGTTCGCTGCAGTCTGGCAGCGCTACGTATTTCCGGGTAAATGCTTCTCCGTTTTCCGCCAGTGAGGACGCATAAATCTGTTTCTGTTCCTCCAGCGTGCGGTAGCCGCTGACTGATATCAGAGAAGCTCCGCAGCCAAGAGCTGTAAATAGATTTTCCAGAACAAGGGCGGTGCGCCGTTCCAGGAGCACGCCGGAGCCAAAGAAGGGCGTCAGCCTTTCCGGAGCCACACTCTCAGGAAGAGGATAACGCTCGTTTACCAGGATGAGGCTGCCCCGGTTCAGTTCCTGCCGGGTCAGTGTGAGCGTTTTCATGGCTCCACCGCCAGACGGATCAGGGCGTCCACGATCTCATCGAAAGTCATGCCGATGGCTTTCAGCATGCTGGGATACCGGCTGTGTGTGGTGAAGCCAGGAATGGTATTTACTTCATTGAACACGATTCGTTTGTCAGGAGTCAGGAACATGTCCACCCGGGCGAAGCCTTTGCAGGACAGGATCCGGTAAATGCGGGCGGCTGTCTCACGGATGCGTTCGGCAGTCTCTGTATCGATGCGTGCAGGGCAGTGGATTTTGGAAGTCTTCAGGGTATATTTTTCCGTATAATCAAAGAAGCCGTCAGACAGCTCGATTTCGTCCACTTCTCCCAGAATCAGGCTGCTGTTTCCAAGGACGGCGCAGCCCACCTCAAATCCGGGAATGGCTTCTTCCACCAGGACGGAGTCATCATGGGAAAAGGCCAGAGTGACCGCCGCTTCCAGTTCTCCCGGTGTCTCGATGCGGGTGATTCCAAAGGAAGAGCCGGCCTTTACCGGTTTGACAAACAGAGGATAATGAAGGTGCTCGGTCATGGAAAACTGCTCTGTCTCCGTGGGCATTCTGCGGAACAGCACAGAATTCGGCACCTCGATGCCGTCCAGATTCACCAGGGTATGGGCCAGATGCTTGTCCATGCCCAGAACGGAGGCTTTCATGCCGCAGCCCACCACAGGAAGGCCCGCAAGTTCGCACAGGCCTTGTACGGTTCCGTCTTCTCCGTTTTTCCCGTGAAGCACCGGAAATACGGCGTCCAGGCGGATAAGCTCCAGTCCGCCGCTGCGCATAATCAGCAGGCCATGGTCAGTGCGGTTGGGCGAAAGCATGGCGGGGAGACAGTCAGCGGAAGCCCAGGTATCAGCAGGAATCCGATCGATGTCGCCTTCGTAGCAGAGCCAGGTGCCCTCCCGTGTGATTCCCACAAGATGTGTTTCATATTTTTCCTGATTTAAATGGGTGATAACAGAATAGGCAGACTGCAGGGAGACTTCGTATTCCGTGGAGCAGCCGCCGAAAAGAATTGCGATCACGGTTTTATTTTTTGATATGTTCATTTCCATAATAAAGATTTCCTTTCTTCTGAATACCGGCACGCCGGTATGGTAGTATCGTTCCGCCAGATCCTATTTATCACAATTTCAGTATAGGATCTTTCCGTGACAGGCTCGTGACTTTTGTGTGACAGATCTGTCATCCGCCGGGCACAGCGGGTAACCGCTGCCCGATGCTTTTATTGTAGCGGGTCAGAAGAAAGGAAATCTATAGATTCCGTGATGAGAGCCTTAAGAAATCCTTGCGATATATTTAGTTATTTCGAAATCCTGCGCTCTTTTGAATCCGGTTTCTCTGCCTGCACAGAGTCCGGAGAAGACCCAGAAGCATCAGAGAAATCGGATGGTGCAGAGGCTTCTGCCTTTGATTTCCAGAAAGCAGGGAGAGCGATGGTAAATACGGTGCCTTCTTCCCCGCTTCTGGCGGAAATCGAGCCGCCATGGGCAGTGACGATTTCCTTTGCGATGGCAAGGCCGAGTCCTGCGCCTCCGGTGGAGGAGGAGCGGGCGCTGTCAAGCCGGTAGAACTTTTCAAAAATAGCATCCAGCTGGGAAGGAGGGATCTGCGGTCCCTGGTTGGTAAAGGTGATGCGCACCATATTGTCTTCCTGGCGGGCACGGATTTCAATAACAGTATCCGGGTAGCTGTAGGCGGCCGCATTTTTGAGAATATTGTTGAAGACGCGGGCCAGCTTGTCGGGATCTCCGGGAAGCATCAGATCCTCCGGCACATCCAGATGTACGGATTTTCCTCCGGGTGTCAGAATGGGATAGAACTCTTCAGCCATCTGCATCAGCATGTAGGAAAGCCGAATGTTTTCCCGGTTCAGAGGAATGGACTGCAGGTTGAAACGGGTGATTTCGAAGAACTCGTTGATCAGCTGTTCCAGACGGCAGGCCTTATCCAGGGTGATGGACACGTATTTTGCCCGCTGCTCCAGGGGCAGATCCGGCGCTTCCTTCAGAAGTTCCAGGTAGCCGATGACCGAGGTCAGAGGTGTCCGGATATCGTGAGCCAGATAGACTACCAGGTCGTTTTTGCGCTGCTCGGCCTGGCGGGCGTCACGTTCCCGTTTTTCCAGGATGGTCTTGGATTCGTTCAGCTTCAGCTCCAGAAACCCCATTTCAGGAGACAGGGTGATGAGCTCTGTCTTCTCATCCAGAAGGGCATCGCAGCCGGCAGATATTTCATCGAAATATTCAGTCACCCAGCGCAGGGAAAAACGAAATACAATGATCAGAGCGATAATAATGGAAGCGGCAATGATGGTGTTCAGGTTGTTCCGGAAAGTGGCCTCATAGATATAGAGAGCGTCAGAATATTCCAGATGGAAAACTCTGGTCAGAAAAGCAACCACCGCGTCTCCAAAACGGCCGCGGATCAGCTCACGCAGAAGAAAGACAGCCCCGATGGAAATCAGGACCAGAGACAGCATTTTCCGCGTCATTTTCCGCTCAAACAGTACATAACTGCTTTTTCTTATGTTTCTTTTACTCAATTTTATATCCCACTCCCCATACAGTCTTGATATATTTGGGCTTCTCGCTGGAATCATGCATTTTTTCCCGCAGATGCCGGATGTGTACCATGATGGTGTTGTTATTGCTGCTGTAATATTTTTCGCCCCAGACATCAAAGAACAAACGGTCAGAGCTTACCACTTCGCCCCGGTTTTTGCAGAGACTCCAGAGAATGGAAAATTCGGTAGGCGTCAGGGACAGAGGTTTCTCATCCAGAGTGCAGGTATGATCCCGTTTGTTGATCATGAGGCCGGAGATGGTAATGCAGTCCGGGTCCTCCTCCTTGGCGGCAGTATTGTATTTGGTAAAACGCCGCAGCTGAGCCTTGACACGGGCGATAAGCTCCAGAGGCCGGAAGGGCTTGGTCATGTAATCGTCTGCGCCCAGGGTCAGTCCGGTGATTTTGTCGATCTCCTCATCCTTGGCGGTCAGCATGATAATCGGGAAATTCTGCGTCTCCCGGATTTTCTGGCAGATGGTAAAGCCGCTCATATCGGGCAGCATCACATCCAGCACAGCCAGATCCGGCGTCTCTGTCTCCAGCCATTTCAGGGCATCTGTTCCATTGTAAAATTTATACACTTCATAAGCTTCATTGGTCAGATAGAGCTCGATCAAATCGGCAATTTCCTGTTCATCGTCTACTACCAAAATCCTTGCTTCTGTCATTTTAATCCCCCGTTTCTGTATCTGGCAGGCGGAAGGACAGCCAGGTTCTGTTCCGCCATTATAAATATTTTCGGTATTTCAACATTAGTATATCAGAAAACAGCAGGGAAATATTTAAAAGTTTTGTGTCCAAAATCTTAAAAAGAAATGAAGTTCAGAAGATTTTGTGGTAAAATAGCAGAAAACGCAGAGCGGGCGTCAGCATCAGCTCTGCGTTTTCTGCGCCGCGGCAGGAACGGTTTCCAGCGCTTCCGGCTTTCTGTACAGAATCCGCTCATACAGAAGGCCCGTCAGAAACCATACGGGCGCATAGTCCAGCCGGATCACGCCCTGAATGTTCCAGCGCGCCCGGCTGTAGTCCCAGGGGCACATGCCGCGCTGCTTCAGCAGGCTTCCGGTGATATATTCTGCGAGAAAGATGGCTCCTGTGTAGACGGCTCCGCGCACCCAGAAACATTTTTTTCGGAGCAGTCTGGAGACCGGCGTCAGAAAGGCTGCCATCCCGTAAATGGGAAACATCCAGATGGAGGAATGGCCTTCCAGCTTCATCTGCCGCCGCTGAAGAGATTTGAGGCCGGTCCAGAAGATTTCCAGACACCAGCCTGTAAGTCCGCATATAATAAATCTGTTTTTCATCATACAGGAAGTATGCGCAGAAAATCCAGGGCTTATGCGCAGAATACAATTTTCCTTGACGGTCTGCGCCTGCCTGTTGTAAAATAAAATCCGGTGGTTAAGCGGATATGGCGGAATTGGCAGACGCGCTGGATTTAGGTTCCAGTGGGACATCCGTGCAGGTTCAAGTCCTGTTATCCGCAGGTTTGAATGGAACAGAAAAAGAGCCGTGTGCATCCCGGATTCTCAGAAAATCAGCGGGATGCCCAGCGGCTCTTTTGCATTTTGGAGTTCAGGAATCAGAAAGTCATTTCCTGTCGATCCTGTCATGAACCACCTGTTTGGGACGTTCCATCAGCTGCTCCGGCTTGGAGATGCAGCTTTTGATGTGCTTGAAGCCGAGAGCGAAGATGAAGCCGTCGCAGATACGCTCGTCCACGACGAATTTCATGTTCAGATAGGTCTTCCGGCGGAGCACGCCGTTCCGATCCGGCTCATGGATGGTCTCCTTGCTTCCGATGGCGCCGAATACAGAGATGGTGCCGAATTCATAGATGTGGTGGTAGACTGGCTGCATTCCGATGGAGCCCATGTTTGTGATAAAGAAGCTGGCATGGAAAGGACTTAAGTCCGTGATTTTTTTCGGGATCCAGCCATGGCGGTCCAGAAGCTTCAGCAGGCTGAATACGAAAGAAATCAGCCAGTTGGGAATCAGGCTTAAGGCCAGCTCCAGCTTGTCGAAGTCATTCCGGTTCTCATCCTCGGCCACTTTTTTGGTGCGGTCGATGGGATTGGCCAGGGCCTGTATTTCGCCAGATACTTCTTTTAATGTGGCGTCCATTTCAAAACGGGGCATGATGGTGGTGCGCTCACTGTCGCGCTGCATGCCCTTCATGACTACCATGGAGCCTTTCATTTCGCTGCGGGCGTAGATATTGCTTCTGGCAACAAAGCGGTTCAGCTCCGGCACCTGGGAATAGGTGCGTACAATCGCTGCAAAAATAATATGGTAGAGTGTCAGGCCGGGAATCTCCCCTTTCCGCATCTGATGCAGAAAGTCCTGTGTATGTGTGATGTCAATGCGGTCCTCGAACAGCACCCAGCTGTCCGCCTTGCTTTTCATGATAAAAGGAATCAGCTTTCCCATGGGATCCAGATTCCTTACAAGAAAGCCGTCATTTCTGTCGCCCCAGCGGCGTTTTCTTCCTTCCAAAGGTTTCATTTGATATTTTAACTCCCCTCGCGTTTTTAGCCTCCCCTATTGTATACTATAGAAGAAAAGCTTGTCAACCGGAAACCGGGTATTTCCTCTTGTCCCCGGTAGTTATCTGTGTTATAGTGATAAGGTCAGCGCAGAGCAGTAATCAGGCGTCTGCGCATGGCGGCACTGGGATTAAGGAGGCAAGACAGAAGCATGTCTGTTTGGAAAAAACTGGCGGCGCTGGCCGCGTTTACGGGAGTCTTTTCTGCCCTGCTTGTGGGCTGCAAAAGCAGCGATGCGCAGAGCGGAGAGACAGATGATATCAAAATAGAAGTGACGGAGGTTCAGCCGAAGGAAGAAGAACAGACAGAAGCTCTGTCTGATCTGGAAACCACAATTACCTGGTGGACCTATCCGATTTTTGTCCAGGAGGAAGGGCAGGAGGATGGCGCCTATGAGCAGCAGCTGATCCAGGAGTTCAATAAAAAGTATCCGAATATTACGGTAGAGCTTCGGATGCTGGATTATACGGACGGCCCGAACCAGGTACAGAGCCTGATTGAATCCGAAAGCGGAGAGATGCCCAATGTGCTGCTGGACGAGCCGGGAAGAATCAGCTCTTACGCCAAGAAGGGCGTTCTGGCGGATATCAGCGATATGTTTACGGAGGATGTGGTCTCCGATATTGTAAGTGAGGGAATCTTAAGCGCCTGCAGAAATGGAGACGCTTATGTCATGTATCCTTTGAGCGGTTCCAATTACGTGATGGCTTTCAACCGGTATATGATAGAGAGCTCCGGGGCTATTGAGCTGATGAACCGGGAGGGAGCCTGCGCCTGGACTACAGATGCGTTTGAGCAGGTGCTGGAGAGGCTGAACGCCTCCAGCTTCAACAGCGGCATGCTTTACTGCTCCGGTATCGCGGGAGATTACGCCACACGTTCCTTTATCACGAACCTGTATGACGGCAGCCTGATGAATGAGGATATGACAGCGTATACGATGGACAGTGAGGAGAACCGTCAGGCTCTGACCAAGATAAAGGAATGGATGGAAAAGGGATGGATTCTGAATGGTTCCGGCTCCTCCGGCGCGGACGCGGTAGCTTCCTTTGTGAGCGGGGAAAATTCCTACTGCCTGCTCTGGAGTCTGCCCCAGGCGCTCAGCAATGCGGAGGCCCTGGCTCAGAACGGAGTGGAAGTAGTTGTAATGCCCTACCCTTCTGCGGACGGAGTTCCATCTTTGGAATATATGCTGAATGGTTTCTGCATTTTTAATAACGCTGACGCGGACAAGCTGCAGGCTTCCCGCTATCTGGTGGATTTTCTCTGCAATGATGAGGCAGTGGCAAAGGAAAATGTAGTGCGCAGCGGAGCCTTTCCGGTGAGGACCTCCATGGGCGACGTCTATGAGGGAAATGCTGACGCCCAGCTTTACGAGGCTCTGATGCCCTACAGCGGCACATATTATAATAAGGTAGACGGCTTTGAGGAAATGCGTGTCTACTGGTATCAGATGGAGACAGAGATCTTGAATGAGGAATACAGTGTGGAGGATGCCACGGACAGCTTTGTGGAGTATGCCAATAAGACGCTGGTAAAGGAAGAGAAGGAAGAATGACAGGTACGACAGGGATTTGCGGAGCGAAAATTCTGGATCCGGTAAACGGGACAGAAAAGAAAGCAGATGTTCTCATAGAAAATGGCAGGATCGCGGCGATAGGAGAGCTGGATGAGAGCCGCTGTGAGCGGATTGTGGATGCTTCCGGCCTGACCCTTGCGCCGGGACTGGTGGATGTCCATGTTCATTTCCGGGATCCGGGACTGACCTATAAGGAAGATATCCTGACGGGAGCGGCGGCCGCTGCCGCAGGCGGCTTTACCACGGTGGTCTGCATGGCGAACACAAAGCCGGAGATTGACAATCCTGAGACGCTTTCCTATGTATTGGAAAAGGGAAAGGAGACAGGAATCCATGTGCTGGCCTGTGGAACAGTGACCAAAGGCATGGAGGGAAAGGAGCTCACAGGCATGGAGCAGCTCCGCCGCCTTGGGGCCGCCGGTTTTACGGATGACGGAAAGCCTATCCTGGATGAGAAAGTTCTGCGGGCAGCCATGGAGCAGGCGGCCCGTCTGAATGTGCCCATCAGCCTCCATGAGGAAAATCCGGCTTATATCGAAAATAATGGAATTAACAGAGGAGCCGTGTCAAAGCAGCTGGGAATCGGAGGCTCCTCCGCGGAGGCAGAAATCTCCATGGTAGAGCGGGACTGCCGCCTGGCAGAGGAGACAGGAGCCAGCGTAAATATTCAGCATATCAGCACGGCGGGAGCTGTGGAGGCGGTGCGCCGTTCCAGACAGAAGGGCTCTCATGTGACGGCGGAGGCCGCGCCTCATCATTTTGCGATGACAGAGGAGGATGTTCTGAAATATGGAACTCTGGCGAAGATGAATCCGCCTCTCCGCACGGAGCAGGACCGGCTGGCGGTTATTGAGGGGCTGAAGGATGGGACCATCAGCATCATTGCCACTGATCACGCGCCCCATAGTGCGGAAGAAAAGGCGCTTCCGCTGACAGAAGCGCCCAGTGGAATCCTTGGGCTTGAGACGGCCCTGGCTCTGGGCATCACTTGTCTGGTCAAGCCCGGACATCTGACTCTGATGCAGCTGATGGAAAGAATGAGCAGGAATCCGGCCAGACTGTATCATCTGCCCTGCGAGGGCATCAAGGCGGGGGCTCCTGCAGACCTGGTTCTTTTTGATGAAAATGAGGAGTGGACTGTGGAAGGCTTTCATTCACGTTCTTCCAATTCCCCGTTTTTGGGAAGGAAGCTCTGCGGGCGGGTGCGTTATACCATCTGCGGAGGCCGGATTGTTTATGAGGCGGAATAGCTGACAGATACAGAAAAGATAAAACCATAAAAAATAGAAAAACAGAGGATACAGAAGAAATCTGACGGCAGATTCCTGTGTCCTCTGTTTTTGTTTGATTTTATTTATCGATCTCAGCTACGGCTGGGGTTCTGTGGAGAGCAGCTGTTTTTTGAAACTGACAAATTCACGAATTTCCTTCTGGGTCTCTTTCGGAAGAGATTTATATTCCATGAGCATGCGGGCTTCCGAACCGTTCAGACGAATGAGGCTTTCCTCCGGCGTGACGGCGCTGTGATCGCGGATGATGTCTTCCGTGGCGTGAACACCTGTGAAATCGCCGAAAAGAAGCTGATCCACGGTGATGTGGTAAAGGGCTGCAATCTTCACAATCGTAAGAATATCCGGGATCCGTTTTCCTCTTTCGTAATTGGAGTAGGTTTGACGGGCTATGTGGAGCAGGCTGCTGACATCTTCCTGAGAATACCCATAGACTTCACGCAGAATGCGCATATTCACGGCCAGTTTCAATTCAGACATTCCGCATGCTCCTTCCCAGAATAATGGCATTATTATACCAGTTTCAGGACCGGTATATTCGCGATGGAAGAAAACGTAGCAGACATGCCTTAAAATGTCATTGAACGATGACAAAATCAGAATTTTTTCTGGCTCAATGTGCTGTTGTGGTACTCGGTAGACCAGGTAACCTCTTCCCCGAACCATGCAGGGGGAAGAAAGGCGTTGGCTTCCTCTTCTGATGGAAATTCCACTTCAGCCAGAATCAGCCCTTCAAAAGGCGGCTCAAAGAGATCCAGCTCAATGGTCAGGCCTGATTCCAGGGGTATGAGATACCGGCGTTTGCGGATAACATTGCCGTCTGCCTTTGCTTTCAGGTGCTCATAGCTTTCGGCTGTCAGAGGAAGATTATATTCCTCCCGGCTCATCAGCCCCTTTGATTTGTAGGTGAGGATATATTCATCATCGCTGCGCCGGACGCGTACTACCGGCTCTGTGCAGAGATAAGCCTGTTCCAGGGTGTGGAAAGAGTAAGAGTCCAGATTACCGGGAAGTGTGTTGATCAAAAATTTACGTTCGATTTCCATAAAATCTCCTTTCTCAGCGGATGCTGCGGGCACAGACGCGTGCTCTTTGTATACAGATGCTAACATATCATACTGGATAATACAACGATAATTTGTTATAATGTTAAAAAATAGACTGAAAAAGAGGAGGAGTTACTGTGAAAAAAATAAGTATTTTTCTTGCGGAAGGTTTTGAAGAGGTAGAAGCCCTGACACAGGTGGACCTGCTCAGAAGAGCCGGCGCCCAGGTGACAATGGTATCTATCGGAGACCGCCTGGAAGTGGCAGGCAGCCATGGAATCATCGTTGCGGCAGATAAAAAATTTGCTGACATGGATTTCTCCGATACGGATCTTCTGGTGCTTCCGGGAGGCATGCCCGGCACCCTGCATCTGAAGGAGTACGCGCCCCTTCTGGACCTTCTGAAAGAATTCGATGAAAAAGGAAAGAAGATCGCAGCCATCTGCGCGGCGCCTACCGTGCTTGGAGCTGCCGGTCTTTTAAAGGGCAGAAAAGCCACCTGCTATCCGGGCTGCGAAGACGGACTGACAGGAGCGGAGGTTCTGACAGACCGCGTCGTGATCGACGGAAACATTACCACCAGCCGCGGCGTGGGAACGGCGATTCCCTTTGGCCTCTCTCTGATTGCCCAGCTTTATGATCAGGCAAAATCGGACGAGATCCGGGATTCTATCGTATACGGACACGGTCCGGCGAAGGCTTAAGCAGATTCCGGCAGGACAGTTCCAGTCATTGCCAACATAACTCCGCGTTTCCGGCGCACAATAGGAGCATGGAGGTGATACAGATGACAGAACAGTCCAAGTCCAATCAGATGGCAGTTCCGGAAGCGAAAGCAGCTATGAACCGCTTCAAGGAAGAGGTAGCCAGCGAGCTGGGTGTGCCCTTAAAAGAGGGCTATAACGGCGACTTGACTTCTGCTCAGGCAGGTTCCATCGGCGGCGAAATGGTTAAAAAGATGATCATGAAGCAGGAACAGCAGATGAGCGGAAAGTAAGAATAAAATCAATCTGAAATCGAACACTATGAAACAACGGCTCCCGGTGTGCAGCAATCCGCATACCGGGGGCTGTTTGTGTGAAGAAAAGACATAACACAAAATTTACATGCCCTTTACCAGACCATGATAGATAGGAAACAGAAACAGGTGATAGACTTAATACAATTAGTTTGTTATAAACAGGAGAAATGCGGATGAAGACAGGAAGATTGGCAGTTTTGTGTGCAGCAGCGCTGGCGGCGGTTCTGGGACTGACGGCCTGCTCCGGTTTCGGAGGCGGAGGGGCGGATGACAGCGGCCAGAACGCAGACACAGTTCTGGGAAATGGAAGGCAGAGCCTGAAAATCATTTCCGGCTCGGAAAATCAGGAACTGGAGCCGATTCTGGAGGAGTTTTCCCGGGACAGCGGCATCCGGATTGAGATGACCTACCAGGGTTCCCTGGATATTATGCGGGAACTGGAACAGGAGGAGACAGAGTATGATGCCGTCTGGCCTGCCAGCAGCCTATGGCTGAATGTGGGCGATACGGGACATAAAGTCAAGCACGCGGAGTCCGTTTCCATTTCGCCGGTGGTATTCGGCATCCGGCAGAGTCTGGCTGAGGAGCTGGGATTTGTGGGCCGTGAGGTGTCTGTGCGGGATATTCTGGACGCGATCACTGCGGGAAAACTCAAATTCTGCATGACCAGCGCCACCCAGTCCAATTCCGGAGCCAGCGCTTACATAGGATTTCTTTACGCGCTGCTGGGAAATCCGGATATGATTACAGAGGAGGATCTGGAGAGTCCTCAGCTTCAGTCGGACATCCAGGCCTTATTTGCCGGCGTGGACCGGTCCTCGGGAAGCTCAGACTGGCTGAAGGATATGTTCCTGGAGGGCGGCTATGACGCCATGGTCAATTATGAATGTCTGATTATCCAGGCAAATGAAGAACTGGAAAGCCGGGGAGAGGAGACTCTTTACGTGGTCTATCCTTATGACGGGCTGACGCTGGCGGATTCGCCCCTTGGCTACGTAGATCATGGCGATGATAAGAAAGAAGAAGCATTTCTGAAGCTTCAGGAGTACCTGCTTTCGGCTGAAGTACAGAACGAGATCCAGAGGACCGGGCGGCGTACAGGCTATACGGGCATTGCAGAGGAAAACAAGGATGTGTTCCGGACAGAATGGGGCGTACAGCCGGACCGGGTACTGTCTGTCATGAAGATGCCTTCCACGGAAGTGCTTTTTGAGGCTTTGAACCTGTACCAGACAGATTTTAAAAAGCCGTCGCTGAATATCTACTGCCTGGATTATTCCGGCAGTATGGCGGGAGAGGGCAGAAACCAGCTGGTGGCAGCCATGGAACAGCTGCTGATTCAGGAAAACGCGGAGAAAAACTTCCTTCAGGCCTCGAAGGATGAGGTCAATGTGCTGATATTATTTGATGACCGTGTACTGGCAGAATACACGGCTGTGGGGTCGGGCGGAGAACTGGAAGCCCTGTATGAGAAAGTGAAGGAACAGCCGACGGGTTCCGGCACGGATATGTACATTGCGGCAGATGAAGCGCTGAACGTGCTTCAGCAATATGATCTTTCACAATATACGCCAGCGGTTATCCTGCTGACAGACGGGATGTCCGGCGGCTCCTATGACGCGTTCATGGAGCATTACCGGGAAATGGGCGAAGATGTGCCCATATTCTCCATTATGTTCGGAGACGCGGATCCTGAGCAGCTCGATGAGCTTGCCGCTGCCACAAATGCCCGTGTATTTGACGGCAGAGAGGATCTGATAGACGCGTTCAGAAAGGTGAAGGGATATAATTAATGAAAGAAACGGCAACGATCTGGATTTCCGTGCTGCTGTCCTGCGCGGCATTCCTGTTTCTTCTGCTGGGACCCGGCTGGAATCCGGCTGTGGCAGGAGTGCTGTGCGTGCTCCTGTATTTTGGGCTGAATCTTATCCTGAAGCCCAGAAAAAAGCTTGGCGGAATCGATATTGAAAAAATACAGAACGGAGAAGAACTGCAGAAGCTTCTGGAGGAGGCCAAAAAGGATCTGAAGCAAATCGGAAAAGCGGCCCGCGAAATCACAAATATAAAGGCAAAGGCAGACGCGGAGGCACTGGAGGAGGAAGGCCGCAGGATTCTGGCCTATCTGGAAGAAAATCCGGAGAAAATCAGTATGGCGCGGCGCTTTTTCACCTATTATCTGGATACCGCGGCAGGGCTCCTGGACCGTTATATCCAGCTGCAGGAGACAGGGCTGCGCACGCCGGAGGTGACAGAAGCTACCTATAAGACTGCGCAGGCTCTTCCGGTGCTGAATCAGGTCTTTGAAAAACAGTTTACCAGATTTATGGAAGGAGAGCTTCTGGATCTGGAAGCGGAGATAGGTCTTCTGGAGAATACACTGAAAATGGAGGGTGGCCAATGAAAGCAAAGATTGCGGGGCTGGGAATACTGCTTCTGGTGATTGTCCTGGCTTCTGCCTATACTCTGCTTGGGAAAAGCCGGGAGACCACGGAAATCTCCGGCTATGTGGGCGGAGAAAAAATAGGGCTTCTGGAGGATGAAGAGGTCCAGAAGCTGATAGAGAGAAAATATCATCTGAAAATCGATTATTCCAGGGCCGGTTCCATTGAGATGGTGACGGAGGATCACACAGGAATGGATTTCCTGTTTCCCTCCAGCCAGACAGCGCTGGAAATCTATGAAAGCCAGTACGGCAATCCTCTGAAAAGCGAGATTGTGCTGAATACACCTATTGTGCTGTACGCCAGATCAGTAGTGGCAGAGGCTCTGATGTCGGAAGGCATTGCCTGGGAAGAAGACGGAGTCTGCTATGTGGATATGCAGAAGCTTGCCGCCTGTATCGAAGAGGGGACGCCCTGGGCGGAGATTGGCCTGCCGGAGCTCTACGGAAATGTGTCGGTGTCCACCACAGATCCCACAAAGTCCAATTCCGGAAATATGTTTGCGGGCCTTCTGGCCAACACCCTCTGCGGAAGCACCGCGGATGAGGATTCCCTGGATGAGATTCTGCCGAGGCTGCAGACCATTTTCCAAAATCTCGGATATATGGAAAGTTCCTCATCTGATTTATTTGAACAGTTTCTGAAGACGGGCATTGGAGCAAAGCCTGTGGTGGCCGGCTATGAAAACCAGCTTCTGGAGTTTGCAGAGGAGGACCCGGATACCTGGCAGCAGGTAAAGGATGACATTCGGATTCTGTATCCCAGCCCCACGGTCTGGTCTTCTCATGTGTTTATTGCCCTGGATGAACAGGGGAGCGCAGGCATCGACGCCCTGATGGATGAAGAGGTCCAGAAAATGGCCTGGGACCGCCACGGCTTCCGGACCGGCATCAATGGTTCTGCGTCAGACACAGGACAGTTCGGAGTGGAAGGAATTGCCCCGGAGGTGACGCGGGTCATGAATATGCCGGACGCGGCGACCATGGAGCGTATTATAGAGGCACTGGAATAAGAGAAGAAGTACAAGGCCGTAAAATCAAAACTTGTTAAAGGCAGATAAGGAGAAAATAAGCATGGCAGAACAGATTAGCCTGGAAACGCTGGCACAGAGAAAAAATATGCAGACAGCGCCTGTGAAGCAGACGGAGACGCTCTCTCAGGTGGAAGCGCAGATTGAGGAGCTTACGCCGGAACAGCGCAGCCGTGTCAACGAGATTAAGGAAAGCATTGATTTGATGGATTCCCAGTCGGCGGTCCAGTTCGGGGTCGGCGCTCAGAGAAACATCTCCGGTTTCGCAGACAATATTCTCACGCAGGTGCGCAGTAAGGACAGCGGCTATGTGGGAGATTTGATGTCTGAGCTGATGCTGAAGGTAAAGGATGTGGGAGTCGATAAGCTGGGAGAGGAAAGCTTCCTGGACAAGATTCCGGTTCTCAGAGACGCTTCCCGGAGCCTGAAAAAGTTCATGCAGCGGTACGAGACGCTGGAAGTGCAGATTGACCGCATTGAAGGGGAGCTTGACAAGGCACGGATGGAGCTGCTGAAGGATATCGGCATGTTTGACGGGCTTTACGAAAAGAACCTGGATTATTTCCGGGAGCTTCAGATCTATATTACGGCGGGAGAGGAAAAAATCCAGGAGATACGCAGGGAAACCATACCGGCCCTCCGGCAGCAGGCTCAGGCCAAGGGAGACCCCATGAGCGCCCAGCTGGTGGCAGATTTTGAGGACACGGTGAACCGGTTTGAGAAGAAAGTCCATGATCTGAAGCTGAGCAGGACGATTGCTCTTCAGACGGCGCCGCAGATCCGCCTGATTCAGAACAATGACAAGCTTCTGGTGGATAAGATTCAGACAGCGCTGCTGAATACAATCCCTCTCTGGAAGAGCCAGATTGTCATCGCCCTGGGTTTAAGCCGGCAGCAGAGCGCTCTGAAGATGCAGCGGGAGGTATCGGACACGACAAACGCCCTGCTGAAAAAGAATGCGGAGCTTCTGAAGCAGAATACCATCGATGTGGCCAAGGAGTCCCAGCGCGGCATTGTGGAGATCGAAACGCTGAAAAAGGTGAACGCAGATCTGATCGAAACCATTCAGGAGACCATCAAGATTCAGCAGGACGGCCGGACGGCGCGCCGGAATGCGGAGGCAGAGCTGGCCGGAATCGAGAACCAGCTGAAAGCGGTGCTTCTGGAGGCCGGAGACAGAAAACAGGGATAAGAAGACCCGGCCGCGGAGCCGCGGAAGAAAAAGCCAGGATTCGGAAGATGGATCCTGGCATATTTTTTATGCAGGTACTTGATTTTTACAGAAGGCCCATGCTATACTATTACAATGACTGTAAGTATGTGCTGAAAGCAGGATCTGTCCTTACAGCCGGACAGAAAAGCGGAAGGCGCAGTTTCCATATGATTTCTGTACAGTCCTAAAGAGGTATACAATTTAAGGAGGAAAATAGAAGATGAGTTTACAGGTGGAAAAATTAGAGAAGAACATGGCAAAGCTTACGATTGAAGTGTCGCCCGAGGAACTGGAGGGCGCTCTTCAGCACGCTTACCTGAAGAATAGAAAGCAGATTTCCATTCCGGGCTTCCGTAAAGGCAAGGTGCCCCGTCAGATGATCGAGAAGATGTACGGCCCCCAGTTCTTTTACGAGGATGCTGTCAATGAGCTGATCCCCACAGCATATGAGAAGGCTGCGGAGGAGTGCGAACTGGAGCTGGTATCCCGTCCGGAAGTCAGCATCGTACAGATCGAGAAGGGCAAACCCTTTATTTTCACAGCAGAGGTTGCCGTAAAGCCGGAAGTGACTCTTGGCGAGTACAAGGGCATCGAGGTGGAGAAGCAGGATACTTCCGCTACCGATGAGGAAGTGAACGCGGAGATCGACAAGGAGCGTGAGAGCAACTCCAGAGCGATCACCGTAGAGGATCGTCCGGTACAGGATAAAGATATGACCGTCATCGATTTCGAGGGCTTCGTAGATGGAGTTCCCTTCGAGGGAGGAAAGGGCACAGATTATCCGCTGACCATCGGTTCCGGCGCATTTATCCCGGGCTTTGAGGAGCAGCTGATCGGCGCTGAGATCGGAAAGGAAGTGGAAGTAAACGTAACCTTCCCGGAGGATTATCACGCAAAGGATCTGGCTGGAAAGCCGGCAGTCTTCAAGTGCACTGTAAAGGAGATCAAGGTAAAGGAGCTTCCGGAGCTGGATGACGATTTCGCTCAGGATGTGTCTGAGTTCGACACTCTGGAAGAGTATAAGGCAGACGTCCGTAAGAAGATTGAGGAAAGAAAGGCAGCTTCCGCAAAGGCTAAGAAGGAAGACGAGGTTATCGAGAAGATCATCGAGGGAGCTCAGATGGAGATTCCGGACGCTATGGTGAAGACCCAGGCGGAGCAGATGGTGGATGAGTTTGCTCAGAGACTGCAGATGCAGGGACTTTCCATGGAGCAGTATATGCAGTTCACAGGTTCCACCATTGACGCTCTGGTAGAGCAGTCCAAGCCCCAGGCCCTGAAGAGAATCCAGAGCCGTCTGGTTCTGGAGGCAGTGGCTGCCGCTGAGAATCTGGAAGCTACTGAGGAAGAGATGGAAGCTGAGTACAAGCGCATGGCTGATCAGTACAAGATGGAAGTGGAGAAGCTCAAAGAGCTGTTCAGCGATGCGGATAAGAAGAATATGAAGGAAGATCTGGCTATTCAGAAAGCCGTTGATCTTGTGACAGAAGCGGCTGTTGAGAAATAAAACAGACAATACGGAATTATAGTATCACTGCCGCAAGTTGACAGAAAGGAAATGAGAAGCATGATGAATATGAGTTTGGTACCTTACGTCATTGAGCAGACCAGCCGGGGAGAGCGTTCCTACGACATCTATTCCCGTCTGCTGAAGGACAGAATCATCTTTCTGGGGGAGGAAGTAACTGACGTGTCCGCAAGCCTGGTGGTATCCCAGCTTCTGTTTCTGGAGTCTGAGGATCCGGGAAAGGATATCAGCCTGTATATCAACAGCCCGGGCGGTTCCGTGACTGCAGGCATGGCTATCTATGATACGATGCAGTACATCAAATGCGATGTGTCCACCATCTGTATGGGCATGGCAGCCAGCATGGGAGCTTTCCTGCTGGCAGGCGGAGCAAAGGGAAAGCGCATGGCGCTTCCGAACGCGGAGATTATGATTCACCAGCCCTCTGGCGGAGCCCAGGGCCAGGCCACAGACATCAAGATTGTGGCAGATCATATTCTGAAAACCAAGAAGAAGCTGAACGAGATTCTGGCGGCCAATACAGGACAGCCGCTGGAGGTCATTGCGGCCGACACTGAGCGTGACAATTACATGAGTGCTGATGAAGCTGTGGCCTATGGCCTGATCGACAGCATTGTGACAAAGAGAGCATAAAAGGAAGACAGGAAATGGCCAGAATTAGTGATGATAAGATAAGGTGTTCTTTCTGCGGAAAGACCGGTGACCAGGTGCGGAAAATGATTTCCGGACCCAGCGGCACCTATATCTGCGACGAGTGCGTGGAGCTGTGCGCGGAGCTCATCGAAGAGGAGTTCGAGCAGGACGAAAGAGAGCAGCAGGGACAGGAAGAGATTAATCTTCTGAAGCCCAAGGAGATCAAGGCGTTTCTGGATGATTACGTGATCGGACAGGAGGAAGCCAAGAAGGTGCTTTCTGTAGCCGTATACAACCATTACAAGCGGATTCTTGCCATGGATGACAGGAAAAATTCCGATGTGGAGCTGCAGAAGAGCAATATTCTGATGCTTGGTCCCACCGGTTCCGGCAAGACGCTGCTGGCGCAGACGCTGGCGCGTCTTCTGAATGTACCCTTTGCCATCGCGGACGCCACCTCGCTGACGGAAGCAGGCTATGTGGGTGAGGATGTGGAGAATATTCTGCTGAAGATCATTCAGGCTGCCGATTATGATATCGAGCGTGCCCAGCATGGAATCATCTACATTGACGAGATTGACAAGATTACAAGAAAATCCGAGAATCCTTCCATTACCAGGGATGTGTCCGGTGAGGGAGTGCAGCAGGCCCTTCTGAAAATTCTGGAGGGAACTATTGCCTCTGTTCCGCCCCAGGGCGGAAGAAAGCATCCTCATCAGGAGCTGATACAGATCGATACGACCAACATTCTCTTTATCTGCGGAGGAGCCTTTGAAGGCCTTGACAAAATCATTGAGCGCCGGATGGATCAGCGCACGATCGGTTTTGGGGCTGAGCTTGGCAAGCCCAATGAGGAGGATAATGTGGGCCAGCTGCTTCGGAAGCTTCTTCCGGAGGATCTGGTGAAGTTTGGCATGATTCCCGAGTTCGTGGGCCGTGTACCGGTGACGGTGGCGCTGGACGCTCTGACGAAGGAGGATATGGTGCGGATCCTGGTGGAGCCCAAGAACTCCATTGTGAAACAGTACAAGAAAATGTTCGAGCTGGACGGTGTCAAGCTTTCCTTTGAGCGGGAAGCCATTGAGGCTATCGCGGAGCAGACTGTAAAGCGCAAGACCGGCGCCAGAGGTCTGCGTGCCATCATGGAAGGTATCATGCTGGATACCATGTATGAGATTCCTTCTGATGACAGCATTACGAACTGTATGATAACAAAAGAAGTCGTGAACGGAACGGGCAAGCCTGTGACGACGAGCAATGAAATGAGATTCCGGGCCTAATCCCGGAATCTCATTGTATATAGACGAAAGAAAACAGGAGGAATAGAAGTGAAAGACCTGATTGAGACATTACCTGTGGTGGCACTTCGAGGGATGACCATTCTTCCCGGTATGGTAATACATTTTGATGTCAGCAGGGAGCGTTCGGTGAAAGCCATTGAGCAGGCCATGCTGAAGGAACAGAGAATCTTTCTGGTGACCCAGAAGGATGTCCAGGTGGAAAAGCCGGGACTGGAGGATCTTTACCGAATCGGCACCATTGCTTCGGTAAAGCAGGTGATCAAGCTGCCCCACAATGTGGTGCGGGTGCTGGCAGAGGGCCTGGAAAAGGCAGAGCTGTCCCATTTCGAACAGGATGGCGAGTTCATGGAGGCAGAGGTGATTCGGTTTGAGGAGGAAGAAGGAATCGAAAACCCCGAACCGGAATACCGGGAAGCCATGACGCGGAACCTTTCTGAGATTTTCCATCTGTACTGCAGGGAGAGCGGCAAAATCGGCAAGGATCTGGAACGCCAGATTACAGAGCCGGCGGATCTGGAAAAGCTGATGAGCCAGATTATGGTAAATCTGCCTCTCTATTATGAAGAAAAACAGAAGCTTCTGGAGGCGGTAACTCTGTCTGAGCGGTATGAGCTGCTCTGCGCCCAGATGAATAAAGAGATTGAAGTGATGCGCTTCAAGCGGGAACTTCAGGAAAAGGTCAAAGCCCGTGTGGACAAAAATCAGCGGGAGTATCTGCTGAGGGAGCAGCTGAAGATGATCCGGGAGGAGCTGGGAGAGGATAACGCAGGCTCTGACGCGGACCATTACCAGGAGGAGCTGAAAAAGCTGAAGGCTTCCAAAGAGGTTAAAGAAAAAATCCAAAAGGAGATCAACCGGTTTCGAAATATTGGAAACAACTCTTCCGAAAGCGCAGTGGTCCGGGGATATATTGAGACACTTTTGGAGCTGCCCTGGGATAAGGCCTCCAGGGACAGCACCGATCTGAAGAGAGCGGAAGAGATTCTGAATGAAGATCATTACGGAATGGAAAAGGTAAAGCAGAGAGTGCTGGAATTCCTGGCTGTCCGGATTCTGACGAAAAAGGGCAGAAGCCCGATTATCTGCCTGGTGGGACCGCCCGGAACGGGCAAGACCTCCATTGCCCGCTCTATTGCCAGAGCGCTGAATAAGAAATATATCCGGATTTCTCTGGGAGGCATCCGGGACGAGGCGGAGATCCGGGGACACCGCCGCACCTATGTGGGCGCTATGCCCGGCCGCATTGCGGCCGGAATGCGCCAGGCCGGCGTGAAAAACCCGCTGATGCTGCTGGATGAGATTGACAAGGTCAGCAGCGATTATAAAGGGGATACGGCTTCGGCCCTTTTGGAGGTGCTGGATTCCGAGCAGAATAACCGGTTCCACGACCATTATGTGGAGATTCCGCTGGATCTGTCAGAGGTGCTTTTTATCGCCACGGCAAATGACGTACAGACGATTCCGCGGCCTCTGCTGGACCGCATGGAGCTGATCGAGGTCAGCAGCTATACGGAAAACGAAAAGGTACATATTGCCAGGGAACATCTGATTGCAAAGCAGATGGACAAAAACGGCCTGAAGGAGGGGCAGCTTTCCATCAGCCAGAAAGCGCTGGAACAGCTTATACACGGATATACGAGAGAGGCCGGCGTGCGCCAGCTGGAGCGGAAACTGGGAGAGGTCTGCCGGAAGGCTGCCAGAGAGATTCTCGAGAACGACAAAAAATCCGTAAAACTTACGGAGAATAATCTGGAGAAATATCTGGGTAAGGTTCGTTATATCTATGACATGGCAAATGAAACGGATGAGGTAGGAATCGTCCGCGGTCTGGCCTGGACCAGCGTGGGCGGTGATACCCTTCAGATTGAAGTCAATATTATGCCCGGGCGGGGAGAGATTTCTCTGACAGGACAGCTGGGCGATGTGATGAAGGAGTCAGCCCGGACAGGCTTAAGCTATATCCGTTCCGTCAGTGAAAGTTACGGCATCGGAAAGAAGTTCTTCCGGGAGCATGATATTCATATTCATATACCGGAGGGGGCTGTCCCCAAGGACGGGCCGTCGGCCGGAATCACCATGGCTACAGCCATGCTGTCGGCCATCACGGGAATACCGGTCTATGCTTCGGTGGCCATGACAGGAGAGATAACGCTGCGGGGACGCGTGCTTCCCATCGGCGGGCTCAAAGAGAAGCTTCTGGCCGCGAAAAATGCCGGGATTAAGACGGTGATCGTGCCTGCCCGCAATAAGCGGGATGTGGAGGATATTTCTTCGGAAATCAAAAAGGGACTGCATATCGTATATGCGGAGCAGATGAAAGATGTATTAGAGGTAGCCTTTCATGAACATTAAAAACGTAAGTCTGGAGACGGTCTGCGGCATTACCAGCCGTCTCCCGGAAAATACTCTGCCGGAGATTGCCTTTGCGGGAAAGTCAAACGTGGGAAAATCTTCCCTGATCAACGCGTTGATGAACCGGAAGGCTCTGGCCAGGACCTCGGCTCAGCCGGGAAAGGCCCAGACCATCAATTTTTATAATATTAATGACGCCATGTATCTGGTGGATCTGCCGGGATACGGCTATGCAAAAGTATCCCAGGAGATTCGGGAAAAATGGGGAAAGCTCATTGAGCGCTATCTCCATGGCTCAAAGCAGCTGCGGGCAGTCTTCCTTCTGATTGACATCCGTCATGAGCCATCGGAAAATGACCGGCGCATGTACGAATGGATTGTCTGGAACGGATACGATCCGATTATCATTGCCACAAAGCTTGACAAGATCAAGCGCAGCCAGATACAAAAGCAGATCAAAATTCTGCGTACCGGTCTCGGAGTAAAGCCGGGGACGAAGATCCTCCCCTTCTCGGCGCTGACAAAGCAGGGAAGGGACGAAATCTGGGCTGTAATGGATGAGATTTTGGAAGAACGGGAGACTGGAGAACAGGCCGCCGGGGGAGAAGTCCCCCCAGAGGAGTAACCGAAAGAAAAGCCTATAGGGAAGACAGGGTGGTAGCATGAACAGCAAGTATATGAAGAGCTTCGTAAACATTTTATTGTTTCTGGCAGCAGTGATTCTGGTCTGTCTGCTGCTCCCGAGACTTCTGGTGTTTTTTATGCCTCTGGTTGTCGGGTGGATCATCGCCATGATCGCGAATCCTCTGGTCCGGTTTATGGAGAAACGGATGAAAATTGTCCGGAAGCACAGTTCCATGCTGATTATTATCGGGGCGGTGGCCCTGGTGGTGCTGGGCGGCTATTTTGCGATTTCCAGGATTGTGCGGGAAATTTACGGATTTATCGGGACCATTCCGGAGCTTTACAATTCCCTGCTTCAGGATTTGGCGGAGACAGAGGATAATCTGCAGGGAATCGTATCCCGTTTTCCGCCGGATCTGACCCAGAGCCTTTCGAGGCTGATTGAGTCGCTGACAGATTCCCTTGGAAATGTGGTGAGTACCATCGGCACTCCTGCGGCGGCAGCGGCGGGAAGCATCGCCAGAAATATTCCCAATGCATTGGTAAACATTATTTTTGCTGTGCTTTCCGCGTATTTCTTTATTGCTGAGAGGGAAAAGATTATTCAGTGGGTCAGAGAGCATACGCCGGAATCTCTCCGCTCAAAGTGGCGTTTTATCACCGGAAATTTCAAAAAGGCGGTAGGCGGCTACTTTAAGGCACAGTTTAAAATCATGGGCGTGGTGGCGCTGATTCTTCTGATTGGATTCTGGATTTTGAGAATCAATTACGCGGTGCTGTTCGCGATCCTGATTGCGATTCTGGATTTCCTGCCGTTTTTGGGAACCGGAACAGCCCTGATTCCCTGGGCGGTGCTGAAAATTCTGAGCGCGGATTATGAGTTCGCAGTGGGGCTTATCATCATCTATCTGGTAAGCCAGCTGGTGCGCCAGCTGATCCAGCCCAAGATTGTGGGCGATACGATAGGATTGAATCCTCTGGCTACGCTGTTCTGTATGTTTATCGGCTACAAGGTGGGCGGAATTCTGGCCATGATCATCGCGGTTCCTGTAGGAATGATTCTGATCAGCCTTTATGAGTCGGGAGCTTTCGATGATTTGATTTCAGACGTGAAGACGCTGGCGCAAGGCCTGGACCGGTACCGGAAAGACCGGTAAAGAGAGGGCAGAGAAAAGCGGAAAAAGAAAAAAGAAGCCGCAGAAAGCTGGAGCACCGGACCTGATACAGGTCTGGCGCTCCGGGCTTTTCTGCGGCTTCCTCTTTTCTGCAGCTTTACAGCAGCTCTTTTATGATAGCGGCGTAAAGGCTCTGGCTTTTGCCCCGCCAGTGGCTGCAGATAGCTTCTGCCTGTTCCTTTACAGGAACGGTCAGAGTCAGATCAATCAGGACACTGTCCCGCTCCAGCACGCGGCAGCGGGCCGCGTATTCTCCCGAATCTGTCCGGTAGTAATCTGCCGGAGTGGAGATTTCATTGCGCAGCTCATAGCTGTGCTCTTTCAGAAAGGAATCAATCTCTTCCCGGATGGCGGGAGAAATTTTATTCAGGAAGTAAGACAGGGTTTTCTGCCCCTCTTCCGTAATCCGGTACAGAGAAGTGTTGCGGACGGTTTTTACCTTGAGAAGGCCTGTCTCGCTCAGCTCAGACAAAGCGGTCTGAACGGTAAAATAGTCGGTGTACTCCTTTTCCAGAATAAATTCGGACAGCTGGGCGTTGCTCATGGGAAAGTTTACCTTGTCCAGCAGGTAAAGGATAATCAGTTTGTAAAGGGTAAAGGTATCAGCCATAAGGATGCTCCTTTCATCAATCATGTCCTGCGCCCCGGCATCAGGACTGCCGGATGCGAAAGCATTCCGGATACGGAAATCCTAGGGAACGTACAGACGGCCCTGAAAGGTGTCCCGTCGTTTCAGTTCCTTATGGATTTCGTTCAGAACCTGGCGCTTGGCCTGGCTCCATTCCGGCGCGATCAGAAGATCTTTCGGGCCGTCGCCGGTCAGACGGTGAATGACCAGATCCGGACGGCAGACCTCCAGACATCGGATGACCAGATCCACATATTCGTCTCTGGAAAGGACATGAAAGCCTGTCCGTTCATAGTAATCGGCCAGATCTGTATGTTTTAATATATGCAGGAGCTGCAGCTTTATGCCGGCAGCCTTTGTATGGCTCACATATCGGACAGTATCCAGCATCATCTCATCTGTCTCTCCGGGAAGGCCCAGGATGGTGTGGACCACGGTCTCAATCCCCCGCTTATCCAGTTCCTCCATGGCCCGGTCGAAGACCGGAAGAGAATAACCCCGCCGGATAAAGGCGGCAGTCTTTTCATGGATGGTCTGCAGTCCCAGCTCTACCCAGACGGGCTTGACGCGGTTCAGCTCCTCCAGAAGGGAGAGCACATCCGGCCCCAGGCAGTCAGGCCTGGTGGCGATGGACAGGACAGCAGTTTCCGGACAGGAAACTGCCTCCGTAAAGATGCGCCGCAGATGATCTATGGGGGCGTAGGTGTTTGTATATGCCTGAAAATAGGCGATATATTTACGCACCGGCCTTTTCCCTGCCAGACGTCTTTTCCCATCCTCAATCTGCTCTCTGACAGAGAGCAGAGGGCTTGCGGCAAATTCCCCGGAACCGCCTTCGCTGCAGAAGATGCAGCCGCGGGTGCCCAAAGTTCCGTCCCGGTTCGGACAGGTGCAGCCGCCGTTCAGGGTCAGTTTATACAGTTTTTCTCCAAAACGCTCCCGGAGAGCGTCATTCAGGGAACGATAGCGGCTGTCTGTCAAACGCGCACACTCCTTTTTAATGTCTGTCATTTTCAAAGACAATTATAGGCGGTCGGAAAAGGACTGTCAAGAAAGGAGTCGGCAGAGGGCCGGAAAACCCGGTTGCTATTTTGCTGCAAATAGGCTATAATAAATTATCTATGTCACGCGGAACAAGTGATAGCAGGAGGAAAAAATATGAACGAATATCAGGAGCCTTACGAGAAGGAGATCAGCCTGACGGAGCTTTTGTTTTTCTGTCTGAAAAAATGGCGCTGGGTCATTGCGGCCATGGTCATCGTGGCGGTGCTGGCCGGAGCCTGGAAATATCAGTCTACGGTGCAGAGCAATCAGGCAAAGCGGGAAGCGCAGCTTCTTGCGGAAGAGGATGGGGAGACAAAGGAGACCGAAGTGATCTCCAATCCCAATATTGAGTACTATAATCTGGCCATCAGAAACCTGCAGCAGGAAATGGATGGAATGCGGGAGTATATTGACAATTCAGTGATTATGCAGCTGGATCCCTACAACCTTGCTACAGGCAATTTAAGCTTCTATCTGAATGTGGAGGGAGCCCGTGAGGCCGACAGGAACAGTCTGATTACAGCCTATGAGGATTTCGTCACAGACGGAAGACTGGCTGCGGAGATACTCGGATCAGATCGTGATATTTCCGAATCTGAGCTTCAGTATCTGATTTCTTTTGAGAGTGAAGACATTCCTGTCATGGAAGAAAACTATGTGCTTTCTGATGGAAGCAGCTCTTCCCAGATTCAGATCGCCGGCATTGGAGAGAGCAGGCCCAATGTATTCCGGATTCAGATTACAGCAGAAAGCGCCGGAAAATGCGCGGACTATATGGAAGCGGCCAAGAGCGCGCTGACAGATTATTCTGCCCAGCTTCAGGAGCAGATCGCCGTTCATACGGTTACGCTTCTGGCTGAGTCACAGACAGAACGCATCGACAGGAGTATCCAGTCTTACCAGAATGAAGTGCTGAATGCCTATACCTCCACCTTTACACAGCTGAAGAATATGCAGACAGAGCTTGAGACTGTGGTAGAGGAAGAGGGAGAGACCATTGTGGTCGGAGAGACTGTCACCTATGACAGCCCGGTGAAGGAAGCAGTGAAGTTTGCGGTAATTGGCCTTGTTCTGGGAGCGTTCCTGGCAGCGTTTATCCTGGTTGTGATTTATCTGATGAGCGGAAAGCTGCAGAGTACAGAGAGCTTCCGGGAGGAGTTCGGCATGCCGCTTCTGGGACAGGTTACAAAGGCCCCGGCAAAGAAGAGGCTCTTTGGCTTTATAGATAAATGGCTGCAGCGGATGGAAGAGGGCGAATACGCCGATATTACCTATGAGGAGCAGCTGAAAATTGTGGCGGCCAATCTGAAGACGGCAGTTTCCAGAGAAGGCAGCATGAAAAAAATCATGCTTGCGGGCACCATGAACAGGGAAGAGGCAGAAGCCTTTTCTGCGCAGCTTGCTTCGGAACTGGAGGGAATAAGCCTGTCATCCTATGAGCGCATTATTTTCCAGGCGTCAGCTCTGGAGGACATGGGCAGCTATGAAGGCGTGCTTTTCCTGGAAAAGAAAGGTGCTTCTTACACGAAGCTGATCAAAAAGGAAAAGGCTCTGGCAGACGACAGAAACGTTCAGGTTCTGGGCGTGGTAGTGCTGTAGATTTGATGAAATCCGGGGAAACAGGACATATCCCGAAAATAAATAAGAATAAAATGAGAGAGAAGCTCAGGGGAAAGCCGGGGCTTCTCTTTTTTTCAAGAAAAAATACTTGCTTTTTTCATGTGTGTCTAATATAATGGCATTATATGCGGCGAAGACAAATGTGCGCTATAGAAAGACACAGAGGAACGGGCCGCAGGAAAAGCACAGGAGGAAGCGAGATGTATTCATTAGAGGAAGTGAAGGCGGCTGATCCGGAGATTGCCGCTGCGATCGAGGCGGAGATGAGCCGCCAGAACAGCCATATTGAGCTGATTGCGTCAGAAAACTGGGTATCCAAGGCAGTGATGGCCGCCATGGGAAGCCCCTTAACCAATAAATACGCGGAAGGTTATCCCGGAAAAAGATACTACGGCGGCTGTGAATGCGTAGACGTGGTGGAAAATCTGGCGATTGAAAGAGCAAAAAAGATTTTCGGCTGCGAGTATGTAAATGTACAGCCCCATTCCGGCGCCCAGGCAAACATGGCTGTGCAGTTCGCCATGCTGAAGCCGGGAGATACGATCATGGGACAGAATCTGGCTCACGGAGGACATCTGACTCATGGAAGCCCTGCCAACTTCTCTGGAACCTATTTTAATGTGGTTCCCTATGGAGTCAATGATGACGGTGTGCTGGATTATGATGAAATCCGCCGCATTGCTTTGGAGTGCCGGCCGAAAATGATCATCGCAGGCGCCAGTGCTTATGCCCGGACCCTGGATTTCAAGCGGTTCCGTGAGATAGCGGATGAGGTGGGAGCGTATCTGATGGTAGATATTGCCCACATCGCCGGCCTGGTTGCGGCAGGCCTTCATCCCAGCCCGATTCCCTATGCTCATGTGACTACTACCACGACCCACAAGACCCTGCGCGGACCCCGGGGCGGCATGATTATGTCAGACGCCGAGACTGCGAAAAAGTTCAACTTTAACAAGGCCGTATTTCCGGGCATCCAGGGAGGTCCCCTGATGCATGTGATTGCGGCAAAGGCTGTCTGCTTTGAAGAGGCGCTGAAGCCGGAATATAAGGAATATCAGAAGCAGGTAGTGAAGAACGCCCAGGCGCTCTGCAAGGGGCTGATGGACAGAGGCATTAAGATTGTGTCCGGAGGCACAGACAATCATCTGATGCTGGTGGATCTGACTCCCTTCGATCTGACCGGAAAGGATGTGGAGCATCTTCTGGATGCAGCCAATATCACAGCAAATAAGAATACAATCCCCAACGATCCCAAGTCAGCTTTTGTGACCAGCGGCATCCGGCTCGGAACGCCGGCTGTGACCTCTCGTGGATTGAAGGAGGAGGATATGGAGACGATAGCGGAAGCGATTGCCATGCTGATTAAAGAAGGGGAGAGCGCCACAGAAAAAGCCAAGGCTTTGGTGAAGAGCCTGACTGACAAATATCCGCTGGATATGTAATTAGAACGTAAAAAATCCCGGAATCCGGAAAAAGGATCCCGGGATTTTTTATGCCCGGGGCGCGCAGGGCGGCAGGCGGCGTCCGGGAATTTTCTAAGCATAATATTAAAGAATTCTTAAATAGTTTTTCAGAAATGCTTGTGGTATACTGAGATCATATGATACAAGATATGGTAGAATTGCTGGAAAATCAATTCTGCGGAACCGGGAGAATAGGAAAATGGCACAGAAAAGAGAAGCTGTGATTCAGGTGAGAAACCTGTACAAGATTTACCGGATAGGCGAGAACAGAGTGAGGGCTCTGAACGGAGTGAGCCTGAATATTTACAGGGGAGAATTCTGTTCGATTGTGGGCCCGTCCGGCTCGGGAAAATCCACGATGCTGAACATGCTGGCCGGGCTGGAGAAGCCCACGAAGGGCGAGATTGTCATAAGCGGCACCCATCTGGAAACGCTGAATGAGAGTCAGCTGGTCCGGTTCCGGCGGGAACACGTGGGTTTTATCTTTCAGTCCTTCAATCTGCTGGGGACCATGAACGCGGTGGAAAATGTGGCTCTGCCGCTGATGTTCCGGGGCGTTCCGAGAAAGGAACGGCTGGAGAAAGCGGATAAGATTCTGGATCTGGTAGGCCTGTCCAAGCATAAAAGCCACAGACCCAATGAGATGTCAGGAGGCCAGCAGCAGCGCGTGGGCGTGGCAAGGGCGCTGGTGGTGGATCCGGAAATCATTTTCGCGGATGAGCCCACAGGAAATCTGGACTCCAACACGTCAGCCGAGGTCATGGAACTGATGAAAAAGATCGTGAGAGAGCAGAATCAGACCCTGGTCATGGTTACCCACGACAATCATCTGGCCAGCTTTGCTGACAGAATATTCCACATTATCGACGGCAAGATCGTACAGATAGAAGACAATCGAGGAAAAGGGGAGGTAGAAAGAAAATGAGAAACCTTGGATTAGCAAAGAAAGCACTGCTGCTGGCCCTGTGCGCCGCGCTTGCGGTTCCTTCCGCGGGATTCGGATGGCAGTCCATGAAGGCGGAGGCAGCGGCGCCTCAGACTCTGGAAGGCACGGGAACAGGCTCTGCCGCTCAGACAAAGGAAACAAGTGGTTCTCAGGAGCCCGGAACGGGCGGTTCAGGGGGCGGAGGCGAAGAGCTGGGAACACCGGTTTCTGACAGCCAGAAGATAACCCTGAAAAAAGTACTGATTAGCCACTATAATATAAAGAAAGCCCAGATTGAGGCGGCGGGCAATGGTGAGACAGCTCTGCAGTATCTTCAGAGCATGGTTGGCGATATCAGCAAGCCCAATGAGCTGGGCGGAACGCTGACTGGCGAAATGTATGACAGCAACCTGGACACTTTTGAGAGCGATGTCAAGGCTCAGCTGGACGCATATGCGGTAAAATCGGAGACTCCCGACACCCCCGAGGAAGAGCCCCAGCCTTCCACCACAAACAGCAACATCATGATCGGCGGAAACTGGGTGACTCCGGTGGCGAACGCGGGCCAGTATGTGAATGTGGTTCTTCCGGTGGTCAATATGGGACGGAACTGGGTGGATCATGTGGTGGTGACGCCTCAGATCAGCCAGGACGCGGCCACATGGCCCTTTGAAATCGAGACCTCCAACTACAGCCAGACTATCGAGGGCCTGCCGGGAACGGACAACGGCGGTTCTGATATGGACAGACGCCGGGAGCTGACCTGGACGCTGAAGACCAGAAAGGACGCGCCCAGCGGTTATGTGCCGATTAATTTTGTTGTTTCTTATGAGGATGAAAATGATACACTGACCAGCGTGACGCTGACTTCCTATGTGAAGGTTGTGGGAACCACGGGCGTGTCTGCGGATGGCAAGGCTTCTACTCCCCGTGTGATTGTCACAGGCTTTTCCACGAATCCGGAGACGGTTCACGCGGGCCAGACCTTTACGCTGACTCTTCATCTGCAGAATACATCCAAGGCTACGGCAGTCAAGAATATGGTGTTTGATATTCAGGCAGCCAGCGAGAGCACGGATACCACCTATGTGGCGGCTGCTTTCCTGCCCACAGCAGGCTCCAGCACCGTGTTTGTAGATCAGATAGCGCCGGGCGCTACAAAGGATATTTCCATGGAGATGGAGGCCCGGGCAGACTTGTCCCAGAAGCCCTATGTGGTGAATGTGACCATGAATTATGAGGACGAGAATGTCAATTCCTACGAGAATACGGCCAGCGTATCAATTCCGGTCCGCCAGGAGGCCAGAATTGACACCAGCAGCATCGAAGTGATGCCGGAATCTATAGAGGTTGGCTCAGAAGCCAACGTTATGTTCAGTGTCTACAATATCGGAAAGACACAGCTTTACAATACGACCGTAAGATTTGTGGCGGATTCCATAAGCGGAGGAGAGACTTATCTGGGTAATATTGCTCCGGGCGCCACAGGAAACGTGGATGCTTACCTGACAGGCGCGGCAGCTACTATGGATGAGGGCATTGTAAAAATAGAGATTACCTTCGAGGATGAAGCCGGTGAGGCTACCACGGTGGAAAAAGAAATGAATCTCTATGTGACAGAGCCTTATTATCCGGAGATGGATATGGGAATGATGGAAGATCCCATGATGACGGACCAGGGCGGCGGCTTTAAGCTCTGGTATGTTCTGGTGCCTCTGATTCTCATTATAGCCATTGCGGTGGTGATCGTGGTGCTTCGCAGAAAGAATAAGAAGAAAAAGGCTCAGGCAGAGGAGCTTGCGGCACTGGATGAAGAGCTGGATGATCTGGAGGATGTGGAGCTGGAAGGAGAAGACGCCGAAGAGCCGGATGACGCAGAAGCGGACGGAGCTGAGGCGGCAGAGCCGGCGGAAGACGGAGAAGAAAAGGAGTAATCCATGAGTTATATTGATTTGCTCAGAATGAGCCTGAGCAGCCTCTGGCGGCGGAAGCTGCGGACGGTTCTCACGGTGCTGGGCGTGGTCGTAGGTACGGCGTCTATTGTGGTCATGATTTCTCTTGGTCTCGGACTGAATAAGAGCAGTATGGAGCAGATCGAGCAGTATGGCGGTTTGACGACGATCAATGTCTATCCCAATGAGGGCGGTTACAGTTATGCCACTACTTCTTACGCTGGCGGGGGCGTCATAGTTGATAGCGGCGTCTCCAGTGACAGCAGCACTGAGCCCATTCGTATAGACGATGCCATGATGGAGACGCTGTCTCAGATTGAGCATGTGGAGATTGCCTCTCCGGTGCTTTCCATCTCAGTTCTGGCCAAGCAGGGAATCTGGGAAGGCAGTCTCTATATCAGGGGCATGAGCCAGGAGGCACTGGAAAACCAGAATATTGAAGTGGCGGAAGGGTCTCTTCCCACTTCGGAGGAAGAGCTTCAGCTCTTTTACGGAAATACGGTAATTACGAATTTTTATAACGCGAAGACACAGCAGTATTACTGGGAGACAGGGGAGCTTCCGGAAGTGGATTTTATGAATGATCCCATGTTTGTGATCTTTGATATGGACGCCTATTACAATAATAAATATGGAGGAACAGACGAGAACGGAGCTCCGGTTCCGGCCCCGAAAAAATATGTGGTTCCTGCCTGCGGCGTGATGGCCGGCGGACCTGACGATTATACGGACAGCAACGCAAGTTATGTGCTCTGCAATGTGAACGCGCTTAAGGCAGAACTGAAAAAGGCATTCAAAGGAAAGGCGATTCCGGGACAGCCCACAAACAGCGCGGGGAAACCCTATAAGGAAATCTATTATGATGAGGCTTATATCCGCGTAGACGACATGAAATACGTGGAGGAGGTGCAGGAGCAGATCCGCGCCCTGGGACTTCAGGCAAGCAGTAATATTGAATGGATGAACCAGGTGCAGGAGCAGTCCCGTTCCATTCAGGCAGCTCTGGGCGGCATCGGCGCGGTGTCTCTCTTTGTGGCAGCCATCGGTATCGCCAATACGATGATGATGTCCATCTATGAGCGGACCAAAGAAATCGGCGTTATGAAGGTGCTGGGCTGCGACTTGTCTGCTATCCGGAACATGTTCCTGACGGAAGCTGGTTTTATCGGATTGATAGGCGGAGTAATAGGACTGATTCTGAGCTATATTATTTCGGCGGTGATCAATTTTGTCATGAAGGGTATGTATGCCTCGGGCATCTCGTATATTCCCTTCTACCTGTCACTGCTGGCGCTGGTATTTTCGGTGATTATCGGTATGCTGGCCGGTCTGTTCCCGGCTCTGCGGGCTATGCGCTTAAGTCCGCTGGCGGCTATCCGGAATGAGTAGAAAGACAGAGAACAGAAGAAAAGATAAAACGCAGAGAAGAAATGGAGCCGGACTTTTCCGGGCCGCCCTAACAGGGCAGGCCCAGGAGTCTGGCTCCGTTTTTGTACATGATTTTTTCCAGTTCTTCCTCGGTAAAGCCGATTTTGCGGATGTATTCCACGTCCTCCTTCTGTCCGCTCCAGGGGGAGTCTGTGGCGAAGAGAATTTTGTCGATGCCGTGCTTTCTGCACATGCGCAGAATCTGGCTTGGCAGGGCCAGGCGCAGGATGTAGGCCAGGTCCATATAGTAGTCGCCGCCCACCAGCAGATGTTCGGACTCATTTTCCATGTCATGGCCGCCCAGGTGGGCCAGAATCAAGTTCTCTGCGGGGCCGCCGGCGAATACATCCTGAATCATGCGGTAGAGACGCCGGGGCGTGGCATTGACCTGTTTGGGGAACCCAAGGTCACGGCCGCAGTGAATGGAGACAAGAAGTCCCAGCTGTGTGGCATAGTCAATGATGCGTTCATAGCCGATATCATCAATATAGGTATTCTGGTAGGTGGGATGAAGCTTGATGCCTTTAAGCCCCAGCTGCTGGATGATATGCAGCTCTTCCTTGTAATTGGAGGAGGCAGGATGAATTCCTCCAAAGGAGATGATGGAAAGGCCTTCCTCGTCCGGCTCTTCATGCGTGATGGCATGGGCAAACTCATTGATATGACGGAACTGAGAGGGCTTTGTGACGATGGGAAGCACCACAGAATGGGTGACGCCTGCCTCCTTCATGGAAAGACGCAGCTCTTCCAGGGTGCCGTCTGTGTAGGCGACGACTCTGCCGGTGAATTCCAGATTGTAGACGGCTCTGTGGGCGATATTATCAGGAAATATATGAGTGTGAAAATCAATGATCATAAAAAGGGAACCTCCTTTTGTTCTGCCCGATGGAACATTCGTTTTCTGTCAGCAGCAGTTTCATTATAAGAGGTTCCCTTTCATTTTTCAAGCAGAGGTTCTGTCTGGCAGCTCAGGACTGCCCGGGTTCTGCCTGGCCGTTTAAGAAATCCGCCTGAAAACAGCAGATCAGCAGAGCGGAATGCTGGAGAGGCGGATAAAATATCCCTGCTCTTCCTTGCAGACCGGGCAGCGGGGCGGAACCTCGCAGCCGGTGTAGATATGGCCGCAGTTTAGACAGAGCCAGGAATCGTCCTTTTCGGAAGAAAACAGGCGGCCTTCTTTCAGAAGCTCCGCAAAGGTGCCGAACCGGTCGCCATGGGTCTTTTCAATGGCTGCGATGCTGTAGAATGAGGCAGCCACGGCTGTGAAGCCCTCTTCCCGGGCAATGTCGCCAAAGGTTTTGTAGACGGGATCGTGTTCCTCGTATTCGTTGTGCTGGGCTGCTTTCAGCAGATCGTCCATGTTGGTGTAAATATCTACGGGATAGCCTCCGTCCACATGGATTGTGGTGCCTGCAAGCTGCTTCAGGTGGTCGTAGAAAATCTTTGCGTGGGCCCTTTCCTGGTTTGCCGTATAATTGAAGATCATTTCAATTACGGGAAGCTGCTGGGAGCGGGCCTGCTGGGCCGCGAAGGTGTAGCGGTTGCGGGCCTGGCTTTCTCCGGCGAAGGCCCTCATAAGGTTTTCTCTGGTTTCGCTTTTCTGAAAATCAACTGACATGAATATGCTCCTTCCTGTTTTTGGAGATAGTATGCGCAGCTGCAGAAAATTTTATCAGAAAATCTGCCGGAAAAATCAATCCCATGATTCGTATCTGCAAACCCTTGAACCTGCCGAAATGCAAAAAAAGAAGTCCTGAACTTCAGGACTTCCTAAGAGCGATAGACGGGACTCGAACCCGCGGTCTCGACCTTGGCAAGGTCGCGCGTTACCAACTACGCTACTATCGCATATCTTATTGATTTCAGATGATTTTCTGTTGCTCACCAGCGACATGTTGTATATTACATGAAAAGAGAACATTTGTCAACACTTTTTCCAAAAAAAATTAAAAAAATTTTTCCAGACTTTTTCCGGGCTGATTCCGGGGCATTTCAGCTTGTAAATCCATCGGGAATTTCCTATAATGAAAAGAAATGAATGGACACGGGGAGGCAGAAAAAATGAGTTACGCAGATCAGGTGTTTATTGCCATGTGCCGGGATATTATTGAGAACGGCACCAGCACAGAAGGAGAAAAGGTGCGTCCAAAGTGGGAGGACGGAAGCTCAGCCTATACAATCAAGCGGTTTGGAGTGGTGAACCGGTACGACCTTTCAAAGGAATTTCCGGCGCTTACGCTCCGGAGAACCGGCCTTAAAAGCTGCATGGATGAGATTCTCTGGATCTATCAGAAAAAATCCAACAATATCCATGATCTGAACAGCCACATCTGGGACGAATGGGCGGATGAGACAGGATCCATCGGAAAGGCTTACGGCTATCAGATTGGGGTAAAGAGCCATTACAAAGAGGGAGACATGGATCAGATGGATCGTGTGCTCTTTGATTTGAAGCAGAATCCCTACAGCCGCCGGATTATGACAAATACCTATGTGTTCGCGGATTTGAGCGAGATGCATCTGTATCCCTGCGCCTACGGGGTTACCTACAATGTGACAAAGCGGCCGGGAGAGGACAGGCTGGTGCTGAATATGATCCTGAATCAGCGTTCTCAGGATGTGCTGGCGGCCAACAACTGGAATGTGTGCCAGTACGCGATTCTTCTGATGATGGTGGCTCAGGTCAGCGGCATGGTGCCGGGGGAACTGGTGCATGTGATTGCGGATGCGCACATCTATGACCGCCATGTGGATATTATAAAGGAACTGATTTCCCGGCCTTCTTATCCGGCGCCGAAGGTTTCCCTGAATCCGGAGATAACAGATTTTTATAAGTTTACCACAGAGGATTTGATTGTGGAGAATTATGTGACGGGGCCGCAGATTAAAAATATCCCCATAGCGGTCTGAAAGAGGAGGAAAAAAGAGATGAATCTGATAGTAAATGTGGATAAAAACTGGGCGATTGGCTACCATGGAAAGCTTCTGGTAAGCATTCCGGAGGATATGAAGTTTTTCCGCACGGAGACCACGGGCAAGGTAGTTGTGCTGGGACGCAAAACCCTGGCGACCTTTCCCGGAGGTCTTCCGCTGAAGAACCGGACCAATATCATTCTGACCCGCAATCCGGAGTTTACGGTGAAAGGCGCTGTTGTCTGCCATTCCGTGGAGGAAGTGCTGGAGGAACTGAAAAAGTATCCCTCCGAGGATGTATACATTATAGGAGGCGACACCATTTACCGGCAGTTTCTTCCCTACTGCGATGTGGCCCATGTGACGCGCACGGACCATGCTTATGACGCGGATGCCTGGTTCCCGAACCTGGAGGAGGATCCGGACTGGGAGCTGACAGGACAGAGTGAGGAGAAGACTTATTTTGACCTGGAATTTACCTTCTGCCGCTATGAGCGGAAGAAAAAAGCATGAGGGATTTTTCATTGCGCATTGAAAAAAAGTGATCTATAATGTATAGAAATCGTATCAGTTCAGGAGGAGAATGGTTATGGAGAAAAAAAATATTGACTGGGCAAACCTAAGCTTCGGTTATATCGCCACGGACAAGCGGTACGTGTCCAATTACAAGGACGGCGCCTGGGACGATGGCGTGCTGACAGAGGATGCCAATGTAGTGATCAATGAATGTGCCGGCGTGCTTCAGTATGCGCAGACAGTATTTGAGGGTCTGAAGGCGTATACCACGGAGGATGGCCGTATTGTGACCTTCCGTCCGGATCTGAACGCAGAGCGCCTGGAGCAGTCCGCGAAGCGTCTGGAGATGCCGGTATTTCCGAAGGAGCGCTTTATTGACGCGGTGACACAGGTAGTGAAGGCCAATGACGCTTATGTGCCTCCCTACGGCACCGGAGCGACCCTGTATATCCGTCCCTATATGTTCGGCACAAATCCTGTCATCGGCGTGAAGCCGGCAGATGAGTATCAGTTCCGGATGTTCTGTACTCCGGTAGGCCCCTACTTCAAGGGCGGCGTAAAGCCCATTACCATCTGCGTGTCTGACTTTGACCGGGCGGCTCCCCATGGAACGGGCCATATCAAGGCCGGCCTGAACTATGCCATGAGCATGCATGCCATTATGGAAGCGCACCGCAATGGCTTTGATGAGAATATGTATCTGGACGCGGCTACCAGAACAAAGGTAGAGGAGACCGGCGGAGCAAACTTCCTGTTTGTGACAAAGGACAATAAGGTTGTGACTCCCAAGTCCGGAAGTATTCTTCCTTCCATTACCCGCCGTTCTCTGGTTTATGTGGCCAAGGAATATCTGGGACTGGAAGTGGAAGAGCGTGAGGTCTTCTTCGATGAGGTGAAGGATTTCGCAGAGTGCGGTCTGTGCGGAACAGCAGCTGTCATCTCCCCGGTAGGCAAGATTGTGGATCATGGAAAAGAGATCTGCATGCCCAGCGGTATGGAGAAGATGGGACCGGTCACCCAGAAGCTGTATGATACCCTGACCGGCATCCAGATGGGACGCATCGAAGCTCCCGAAGGCTGGATCCATGTGGTAGAGTAAGGCAGAAGAAAAGAAGACAGTGCTGGCCGCGGCTGCAAAAAAGCCGCGGCCTCTGGTTTTTGAAGCGCCGGTGGAGTAAGTAAACGGATTTGACAGAGTTTCGGAGGAAAGGATGGCAAACAGAGGAAAGAAAAGGAGAGTGCTCTCCTATCTGCTCAGTTATGATACAAATCTCATCGTGTCGGTCATTTTCCTGATTGTCTTCGGACTGATTATGCTGTACAGCGCAAGCTACTATACAGCCAGCATGAGACAGTCCTTCAATTATGATTCGGCGTATTTTCTGAAGAGTCAGCTGAAATACAGCGTGGCAGGGCTGATTCTGATGATGATTGTGGCAAATATCGATTATAAAAAATGGAGATATTTCGCGGTGCTGGGACTGGTCGGGTCCGCGGTGCTGATTTTGCTTCTGCTGGTGCCGGGACTGGGAGTCACCGTAAAAGGAGCGACCCGCTGGATTCGGATACCGGGTCTGGGGCAGTTTCAGGTGGCGGAGCCGGTAAAGGTGGCTATGATCATCTTTTCAGCGGCCTTTATCTGCAAATACGCGTCTGCGCTGAACAATCTGCGGACCTTTATCAAGGTGATGATCCCGACTGTGGTGATTTCCGCCATGATTCTGAAGTTCAGCGACAATATGAGTACTGCTTTGATTGTGCTGGGCATCAGTTTCCTGATGGCGTTCATGGTGTATCCGAAATATTATCCCTTCGTGATACTGGCAGTGGTTGGAGTGCTGGCGGCGGCAGGAATCATCTATTATTCCATGAATGTGGCGGATTCGGACTCAGCCTTCCGTATCGGAAGAATTCAGGCGTGGCTGGATCCTTACGCGGAAGAATACGCGGACAAGTCCTATCAGCCTCTGCAGGCATTGTATGCCATAGGCTCCGGCGGACTGTTCGGAAAGGGGCTGGGAAACAGCATCCAGAAGCTGGGAGGCATCCCGGAGCCCTACAATGACATGATTTTCGCGGTGGTCTGTGAAGAGTTGGGAGTCTTCGGGGCAGGCATTGTGATCCTGATGTTTATCTATCTGCTGTACCGTCTTTACAGCGTGGCCCAGCAGGCGGAGGATCTGTTTGGACGGCTTCTGGCCATCGGTGTGTTTGCCCATGTGGCTCTGCAGGTTCTGCTGAATCTGATGGTGGTCACAAGCCTGATGCCCACTACGGGCGTGACCCTGCCCTTCTTCAGCTCAGGAGGAACGGCCACGGTCTTTCTGCTGATTGAGATCGGCATGGTGCTGAATGTGGAAAAAAAGAGCCGCTTTAAGCGGGAGCGGGATCTGAGGGAGGCAAGACTGGAATGAGAGAGCATACAAAGGTCATTAAGATTGGCGACAGAGTGATTGGCGGCGGAAATCCGGTGCTGATTCAGTCCATGACAAATACAAAGACAGAGGATGTAAAAGCCACGGTGGGGCAGATTCAGGCTCTGACGGCGGCCGGCTGCGATATTATCCGCTGTGCGGTACCCACCATGGAGGCGGCAAAGGCTCTGAAGGAGATCAAGAAGCAGATTCGGATTCCTCTGGTGGCAGATATTCACTTTGATTACAGGCTTGCCATCGCGGCCATGGAAAACGGAGCCGACAAGATCCGAATCAATCCCGGAAATATCGGAAGCCGTGACAGGGTTCAGGCCGTGGTGGATGTGGCGAAGGAGCGGCAGATTCCCATCCGTGTGGGAGTGAACAGCGGTTCCCTGGAGAAAGAGATCCTGGAGAAGTACCACGGTGTGACGGCAGAGGGCATCGTGGAAAGCGCTCTGGACAAGGTACATCTGATCGAGGAGATGGGGTATGATCAGCTGGTTATCAGCATCAAATCCTCAGATGTACTCATGTGCGCGAAGGCCCATGAGCTGATTGCGGACAAGACCGATTATCCGCTTCATGTGGGAATCACAGAGTCTGGAACCCTTCTTTCCGGAAATATCAAATCCGCGGTGGGTCTGGGAATCATTCTCTATCAGGGCATCGGCGATACGATCCGCGTGTCTCTGACCGGCGATCCTCTGGAGGAGGTGCGCTCCGCAAAATTGATTCTGAAGACGCTGGGCCTTCGGAAGGGCGGCGTGGAAGTGGTGTCCTGTCCTACCTGCGGACGGACTCAGATTGATCTGATCGGTCTGGCGAACCGGGTAGAGCGCATGGTGGAAGATATCCCTCTGGATATCAAGGTGGCTGTCATGGGCTGTGTGGTAAACGGGCCGGGAGAGGCAAAGGAAGCCGATATCGGAATCGCCGGAGGCGTGGGTACCGGACTTCTGATTAAAAAGGGTGAGATTATCAAAAAGCTTCCGGAGGATGAGCTTCTGGAGGCGCTGCGCTATGAGCTTCTGCACTGGAACGAGGAGTAGATACATATGACGAAGATGTTCGAGGAGGTCTTCCCTCCCCTGAATCTGGAGCAGAATCTGCTGGCTCTGCTGGGGCAGGTGCGGGTGGAGAAGGTGACCTCCAACCGGGCCAGAAATTTCATACGGGTATATCTCATAAGCGGAAAGCTGATCCATAAGGAGCAGCTTTTTCAGCTTGAGCGCGCTCTGAAGCGGCAGCTCTTCGGCAAAGCTGAGGTGGAAGTCAAGATCCTGGAGCGTTATGAGCTTTCCGGACAGTATACGCCGGAGAAGCTTCTGGAGCTCTATAAGGACAGCATTCTCTATGAACTGAAGCATTACAGTATTCTGGAATACAATCTGTTCCGGGGAGCGAAGATTTCTTTCCCGGAGGAGAACCTGATGAAGCTGGAGCTTCAGAAGACCACTCTGGGAGAAGACGCGGCGGACGAACTGATCCGGGTGCTCTATAAGATCTTTACAGAGCGCTGCGGCCTGGATCTGCGGATTCAGACGGAATTTGTGGAAAAGGATGAGGAGCAGAAGAAACGGACCGGCCGTGTGGATATTGACAGGCAGGCTGCCCGTATGATTGAAACTATGATTCAGTTTCAGAAGGAGGCAGAGCTGTCCGGTGAGGCTGCCGTGGGGGGCGGAACGGAAAGCGCAGGCGCTTCTTCCGGAAACGGCTCCGCTCATCCGGCAGCAGGCAGCGAAAAGAAGGAAGCCGGAGCCCACAAAGGCGATGCCGGAAAGAAGACGGGAGAAAAAAAGCATTACGGCGGCTTCGGACAGAGCGAGTATGCCTATGGAAGGCATCTGAAAAGCGCGGGTTCCCGTTTTCGAAGCGGAAAGACCACAAATCCCGATGTGCTGTACGGCCGGGATTTTGATGATTCAGAAATCACAGATCTGGTCCAGATCGTAGGCGAGATGGGCGAGGTAGTCATCCATGGCCAGATCACGGGCTGGGATGAGCGGGAAATCCGGGGAGAAAAGACCATTATCACCCTGACCGTGACGGATTATACGGACACCATCCGGGTCAAGCTTTTCAGCAAAAATGAGGAGCTTCCGGGCCTTCGGGAAAAGATTACGAAGGGAAGCTTTGTGCGCATCCGCGGTCTGACTGCCCAGGACCGGTTTGACAATGAGCTGAATATAGGCTCTGTGACGGGAATCAAGAAATCTTCAGATTTCCGGAAGCCCCGGATGGACAACAGTGAGATCAAGAGAGTAGAGCTTCACTGCCATACAAAGATGAGCGATATGGATGGAGTCTCCGATGTGAAGGACATCATCAAACGGGCCAAATCCTGGGGCCATAAGGCCATCGCTGTCACAGATCATGGCGTGGTGCAGGCTTATCCGGACGCCAGCCACAGTCTGGATAAGGGAGATTCCTTTAAGGTCATCTATGGCATGGAAGGCTATCTGGTGGATGATATGAAAGACATTGTAGAGGACGCAGAAGGCCAGAGCCTGGATGCGCCCTACGTGGTCTTCGATATTGAGACCACCGGGTTCAGCGCGGAAAATGACCATATCATCGAGATCGGCGCAGTCCGTGTGGAAAATGGAGAGATTACAGATAAATTCAGCGCCTTCGTAAATCCCCGGACACCGATCCCCTTTGAGATCGAGAAGCTGACCGGAATCAGCGATGAGATGGTGATGGGAGAGCCGGGGATTGAGGAGATTCTGCCTCAGTTTCTGAAATTCTGTGAAGGCGCTGTCATGGTGGCCCACAACGCCGGCTTTGATATGAGCTTTATCCGCAAGAACAGCGAGCGCCAGGGGCTGCCCTGCGCATTTACGGTGGTGGATACGGTGGCTCTGGCCCGGGTGCTGCTGCCCCAGCTGAATCGTTACAAGCTGGATACGGTGGCGAAGGCCCTGAATGTCTCTCTGGAAAACCACCACAGAGCTGTGGATGACGCAGGCTGTACGGCGGAGATTTTCGTGAAGTTTGTAAAAATGCTGAAAGACCGGGATATTTTCGATCTGAATGGGGTCAATCAGATGAGCACTCTGGACAAGGATGCCATAAAAAAGCTTCCCAGCCATCATGTGATCATTCTGGCGAAAAATGAGATTGGCCGGGTGAACCTGTACCGGATGGTTTCCTGGTCCCATCTGGAATATTTTTCGAGAGTACCCAGAATTCCCAAAAGCGTGCTTCAGAAGCACCGGGAGGGACTAATTATCGGTTCCGCCTGCGAGGCCGGCGAGCTGTACCAGGCTCTGGTGCGCTCCGCGCCCGAGGAAGAGATAGCAAGGCTGGTCAGCTTTTATGATTATCTGGAAATTCAGCCTCTGGGAAATAATGAGTTTATGCTGCGGGGAGATCGTCCCACCTTTGAGTCCAGGGAGGACCTGATCCGGCTGAACAAAAAGATTGTCTCTCTGGGAGAGCAGTTCCACAAGCCGGTGGTGGCCACCTGTGACGTACATTTTCTGAACCCGGAGGATGAGGTCTACCGGCGCATCATTATGGCTGGAAAGGGATTCAAGGACGCGGATGAGCAGGCGCCCCTCTATCTGCGGACCACAGAAGAGATGCTGGCGGAATTTGAATACCTGGGAAGCGGCAAGGCCTGGGAGGTAGTAGTCGGCAATACCAATAAGATCGCGGATATGATAGAACGGATTTCTCCGGTACGGCCGGATAAGTGTCCGCCTGTCATTGAGAATTCGGATCAGACCCTGAGAGATATCTGCTATGAAAAGGCACATTCCATTTACGGTGAGAATCTGCCGGAGGTAGTTACTGAGCGGCTGGAAAAGGAGCTGCATTCCATTATTTCTAATGGGTTCGCGGTTATGTATATCATCGCCCAGAAGCTGGTATGGAAATCAAACGCAGACGGCTATCTGGTAGGTTCCCGTGGCTCGGTGGGCTCCTCCTTTGTGGCGACCATGGCCGGCATCACGGAGGTAAACCCTCTGCCGCCCCATTATTACTGTCCTTCCTGTCATTACAGCGATTTTGAGTAGGAGGATGTGAAAAAATACGCGGGAGCAGCCGGCTGCGATATGCCGGACAAGGCCTGTCCGGTCTGCGGAACGCCGCTGAAAAAGGAAGGCTTTGATATTCCCTTTGAGACCTTCCTGGGCTTCAAGGGAGACAAGGAGCCGGATATTGACCTGAACTTTTCCGGCGACTATCAGTCCAAGGCCCACAGGTACACGGAGGTCATTTTCGGAAAAGGCCAGACCTTCCGTGCGGGAACCATCGGCACCCTGGCGGATAAAACGGCTTTCGGTTATGTGAAAAACTATTATGAGGAACGGGGCCAGCATAAGCGCAACTGCGAGATTGACCGGATCGTGCAGGGCTGCGTGGGCGTGCGCCGTTCGACCGGACAGCATCCGGGCGGCATCGTGGTGCTGCCCCACGGGGAGGAGATTCATTCCTTTACCCCCATTCAGCATCCGGCCAATGATATGACTACGGATATTATTACGACTCATTTTGACTATCATTCCATTGACCACAACCTTTTGAAGCTGGATATTCTGGGACACGATGATCCGACCATGATTCGTATGCTGGAGGATCTGACAGGGATTGACGCCAAGACCATTCCGCTGGATGACAAGGGAGTCATGTCCCTGTTCAAAAGCACCGAGGCTCTGGGCATCACGCCGGAGGATATAGACGGCTGTCCCCTGGGATGTCTGGGTATTCCGGAGTTCGGTACGGACTTCGTTATCCAGATGGTGGTGGACGCAAAGCCCCAGTCCTTTTCGGACCTGATTCGAATCTCCGGCCTGTCCCATGGTACAGACGTGTGGCTGAATAATGCCCAGCGCTTCATCAAGGAGGGCAAGGCGACCATTTCCACGGCAATCTGTACCCGTGACGATATTATGCTGTATCTGATTCAGATGGGCGTGGAGCCAAGCCTTTCCTTTACCATTATGGAGAGTGTCCGGAAGGGAAAAGGCTTGAAACCGGAGTGGATTGACGCCATGAAGGCTGCCGGGGTGGAGGACTGGTATATCGAGTCCTGCAAGATGATCAAATACATGTTCCCCAAGGCCCATGCGGCTGCCTATGTTATGATGGCATGGCGCATCGCCTACTGTAAGATCAATTATCCCCTGGCCTATTATGCGGCCTATTTCAGCATCCGCGCTTCCGCCTTCAGCTATGAGCTCATGTGCCAGGGAAAAGAGCGCCTGGCCTATTACATGGCGGATTACAAACGGCGCAGTGATTCCCTGTCCAAAAAGGAGCAGGATACCCTGAAGGATATGCATATCGTACAGGAGATGTATGCCCGGGGCTTTGAGTTTCTGCCCATTGACATTTACAAGGCAAAAGCCCATCATTTTCAGATTATTGATGGAAAACTGATGCCGGCTTTGAGTACCATCGAGGGACTGGGAGACAAGGCGGCGGATCAGCTCTTTGAGGCGGCGAAAAACGGCCCCTTCCTCTCGAAGGATGATCTGCGCGCCCGCAGCAAGCTTTCCAAGACAGTCATTGATTTGATGGGAGACCTGGGACTTCTGGGAGATATGCCCGAGTCCAATCAGCTTTCACTGTTTGATTTTGTATAGAGAACAGGGGCGGTGCGCCGGGAGCAGGCTCCAAATGGCGGAGCCTGTCTTGTCGGCGCGCTTGGCCCTGGGGAAAGGAAAAGAGAAGAAACCCATGCGCGCGAAAAACAATATTTTTTTAATTGGCTTTATGGGAGCCGGAAAGAGTACTATTGCCAGGTATCTGCACAGAAAGTACGGCATGGAATGGCTGGAGATGGATAAGGAAATCGAACGAGCTCAGGGAATGCCTATTTCTGAAATTTTCCGGCTGAAAGGCGAGGAGTATTTCCGGGAACTGGAGACAAAGCTGCTCCTGTCTCTGGAAAAGAAGGAACATACGGTGGTCTCCTGCGGCGGCGGCGTGCCCCTTCGTTCCTGCAATGTGGAGGCCATGAAGAAGAGCGGCGTCATTGTATTTCTCACAGCAGAGCCCGAGACGATTCTGGAACGGGTAAAGGACAGCCATGACCGCCCTCTGCTGGAAGGCCATAAGAATGTGGAATATATCGCGGAGCTTTTGGCCGGACGGCAGGAGAAGTATGAGGCGGCCGCGGAGCTTCTGGCGGCCACAGACGGCCGCAGCGCAGAGGAGATTGGGGAGGAAATATACCGCCGTGTTGGTGAAATAGGCGAAAAACAGACCTGATTTTTTTAAATGATTGGAAAAGTTAGTTATGGACAACTGAAATTTTTTGGAGTATGATAGAGAAGGTGGTGTAAATCAGGGTTCATATATGCTTCCGGAAGGAGAAGCATATGCAGGAGGTAAGGTATTGAGAAAGAAATCGCATATTTCACTTGCGCAGTATATAGTAAAGGATATGGAAGTACCGGTTATGATGAATCACCGGAAAGCATTTTATCTGGGAAGCATCCTGCCGGACTGCAAACCGTCATTTCTGACCCAGCGTCATGAGTTTGAAGGAACCTTTGACATGGTGGAGAATCGGATCTGCGCGCTGTCCCTGGACGCGGAGCTGATCTTGAAAAACGCGCGGGCTTTCATGAGAAGACTGGGCGAGATTATCCATTACATTGCGGATTATTTCACGTTTCCCCATAATCAGATTTATGAGGGAAGCCTGAAGGATCACTGTGCCTATGAGAAGGAGCTGAAGTTCCAGCTTCGGGAGTATGTGCGCAGCGGAAAGGCCTTCCGCAGCAGAATTGACGGAAAAAGATTTGAGACGCCGGAGGCGGTGTGCAGCTTTATCCGCAGCGCCCATGCGGAGTATCTGAAAATGAAGCACGGTGTAAAGGAAGACTGTGAATTCATCGTCCGCATCTGCCATCAGGTGGTACAGGCAATTCTGAACCTGGTAAACCGCGCTATGGGAATTGAGATTACCAGACGTCTGTGTCTGGCGTAAAGACAGAATGATATACCAAAGAATAGGAAATAGGACACAGCTTCGGCTGTGTCTTTTCTTTTGCTTCATTGACAGAAGCGCAGGCTCTCCTGTACACTGAAAAAAGATGCCTTTGGGAGGAGGAAGAACAGGGATGACGGAGATCTATTATATAGAAGACGATATGGAAATCGCCCGGTCAGTGAAAGAATATCTGGAGCAGAGGGGCTGCCGGACAGCCATATATTCCGGCCTCAGTGAGGCCAGGCAGGCACTTAAGGCGGGACTTCCGGATCTGCTGCTTCTGGACCGGAATATGCCGGATGGCCAGGGAGACGAGCTCTGCCGCTGGATCCGGGAGAGACAGCCAGGACTTCCGGTTATCTTTCTCACAGTCCGGGGAGATACTCCGGATATTGTGGATGGCTTTGAAAAGGGAGCAGACGATTATGTGACAAAGCCCTTTGAGCTGGAGGTGCTTTACTCAAGAATTCAGGCCCTCCTGCGGCGCGCAGGCGCGGCCGGCAGGAAGGAAAAGGTGTTCCGCTGTCAGGATCTGACGCTGGATATAGAAAAAATGGCAGTGTTCCGGGACGGGCAGGAGATACAGTTAAGCCAGCCGGAATATCAGCTGTTTCAGATTCTGATGGAAAATAAGGGGCAGACAGTGACGCGGGCCCGGCTGCTGGAAAAAATCTGGGATGCCGGCGGAAATTTTGTAAATGACAATACGCTGACGGTTACCATGAAGCGTCTCCGGGAAAAGCTGGGAAACCCCGCCTGCCTGAAGACCATCCGAAGCTTCGGATACAGAATGGAGGAGGACCTATGAAAGAAAAAGGAATACAGAGGCTGCTGTTCTGGATTACGGCGGCGGTCTTTCTTGGGGGACTTTTCCTGACTGCTCTTTTGTGGCAGCGTCAGTATCAGAGGGCAGCCGGGGAGCAGATGGCAGCTTTCTGCCAGACTGTGCTGGAAGAGCATCCGGAGCTGGAGGAGGAGTTTCTCTCTTCTCTGAAGGATTTCCTGGAAAGGCCGGCCCCGCCTTCTGAAAATCTGGGGCTCCTGGAACAGTACGGCTATGAAAGCTCTGATTTCGGAAAGGCTGTGTCAGGCAGAATGGCGGCATTGGCCCTGTCGGCGGGAATTCTGGCTCTGGCAGTGTATGCTCTGTGCGCCGGATGGGCTGCCGGAAAAAGAAAGGCCAGGCTTATGGAGCTGACGGAATATCTGGAACGGGTCAATACCGGCGCGCCGGGGACTCTGATTCAGGAAAAGGAGGACGCGTATTCCGGCCTTCAGGATGAGATATACAAGACAGTCACTAATCTCTATGCGACTCGGGAGGAAGCTCTGAAGGCCAGAAAAAGCTTTGCGGACAACCTGGCAAATATCGCCCATCAGCTCAAGACGCCTCTCACAGCCGCAGACCTGTCTCTCCAGCTGATGGAAACCAGCGCGCCGAACCCTTATATTCTTTCGGTCCGGAGGCAAATCGGCCGGCTCAATGATCTGGAGGAGGAACTGCTGACCCTGGCAGGCATCGACGCGGGAACACTGGAGCTTAAGAAGGAGCCGGTGGATGTATATACGGCTTTGAGCCTGGCGGCGGAAAATCTTCAGGAGCTGATGGATAAGGCAGGGGTCCGGGCGGAGATTCCGGACCATGGATGTGTGGAATTTACAGGCGATCTGGAGTGGAGTGTGGAAGCGCTGATGAATCTTCTGAAAAACTGTATGGAGCATTCTCCAGAGAGAGGAACCATTTTCTGCGGGTATTCCGCAAATCCTCTCTATACGGAGATCAGTATCTGGGATCAGGGACCGGGCTTTGCCCCGGAGGATCTGCCCCGGCTGTTCGAAAGGTTTTACCGGGGAAAGAATGGGGCGGCCGGCGGCGCGGGGATTGGACTCGCCCTTTCCAGGGCTTTATTTGAAATGCAGAACGGCAGCCTCACAGCCCGGAATCTTCCGGAGGGAGGAGCCTGTTTTGAAATCCGCATCTACAGTCACTGAACTGTCATTTTCTCCTGTTAT
>CALWAV010000063.1 GCA_944375745.1 uncultured Merdimonas sp. | reverse complement strand
AGCGGGTGTCTCCACCCGCCGCTTCCCAGGAGGTTCTACTGAAGAATCTCCACTACTACTTTTTTGTCTTCCTTCGAGGAGGCTGCCTTTACCACACTGCGGATGGCCTTGGCGATACGGCCCTGTTTGCCGATCACTTTGCCCATATCCGAAGGCGCTACGCGGAGTTCCACAAGAATGGACTTGTCGTTCTCCGTCTCTGTAACGACTACCTCATCGGGATGCTCCACCAGTGATTTTGCAATCACTTCTACTAATTCCTTCATGTCCTACCTCGATTATTTCTCAACGCCGGCTGCCTTCAGGATCTTGCCAACCACTTCAGTAGGCTGTGCGCCGTTAGCCAGCCACTTCTTAGCTGCCTCAACGTCCACCTTGAAAGTACTCGGATCAGTGTTCGGATCATAGGTTCCGATTTCCTCAATGAAACGTCCGTCTCTCGGGGATCTGGAATCTGCTACAACGATTCTATAGAAAGGAGCTTTCTTCTGACCCATTCTTCTTAATCTGATTTTTACTGCCATCTCATTCACCTCCGCATTTTATGCTGTACATTTGTTATATTTAAAAGGGAAATTTTAAACGTCCCCTTTTACCGAATTTACCGCCGCCCATCATGCCCGGCATCTGTTTCATCATCTTGCGCATCTGCTCAAACTGCTTGACCAGGCGGTTCACTTCCGCGATATCCACTCCCGCGCCCTTTGCGATTCTGTGCTTTCTGGACGGGTTCAAGATCTCGGGATTGGATCTTTCCTTTGGCGTCATAGACAGAATAATCGCTTCCGTCCTGGCCATTTTCTTTTCATCTATAGCATCCTCGATGCCCTTCATCTGGCTTCCCAGCCCCGGCAGCATAGCCAGCACGCTGGACAGACCTCCCATCTTCTTCATCTGGTTCATGCTTTCCAGATAATCGTCAAAACCAAACTGCGCTTTCTTAAGCTTCTGGGTCATGGCCTTGGCTTTTTCCTCGTCCACATTTTCCTGGGCCTTCTCAATCAGAGTCAGCACATCGCCCATGCCCAGAATACGGGACGCCATACGATCGGGATAAAACTGTTCCAAATCGGAAAGCTTCTCGCCCATACCCACAAACAGAATGGGCTTTCCGGTCACAGCCTTGATGGAAAGAGCCGCGCCGCCCCGGGTGTCGCCGTCCAGCTTGGTCAAGATCACACCGTCGATTCCTATCTTTTCCTCAAATGCAGTCGCCACATTGACCGCGTCCTGTCCGGTCATGGCGTCTACGGTCAGAAGCGTCTGGTCAATCGGGACATTCTCCCGGATCTCCTGGAGCTCCTTCATCATATCCTCATCGATATGCAGACGGCCTGCCGTATCGAGGATTACCACATTAAAACCATTTTTTCTGGCATGCTCATAAGCGCCCCTGGCAATATTGACAGGCTTCTGATTTTCGCCCATCGTGAAGACTTCCACGCCCTGCTTTTCGCCGTTTACCTGAAGCTGCTTAATCGCGGCCGGCCGGTATACGTCACAGGCAGCCAGAAGAGGCCGCTTTCCTTTCGCCTTCAGCTTGCCTGCCAGCTTGGCAGCCGTGGTCGTCTTGCCGGCTCCCTGAAGACCCATCATCATAAGAACCGTGATTCCGCTGCTGTTCAGCTTAAGCTCTGTGGTCTCGCTTCCCATCAGGCGGATCAGTTCCTCGTGAACAATCTTAATCACCTGCTGGCCCGGCGTCAGGCTGTTCATCACATCAGCGCCGATGGCCCGCTCTTCCACAGCCTTGATAAACTGCTTGACCACCTTGAAGCTTACATCCGCTTCCAGAAGCGCCATCTTGACTTCCTTCAGAGAAGCTTTTACATCCGCTTCCGAAAGGCGTCCCTTGCCCCGCAGGTTTTTGAATACATTCTGTAATTTATCAGATAAACTTTCAAATGCCATCTACAAATTCTCCAATATTTCATTAAGCTGGCGAATCAGCTCTTCTCTGTCAGGCTGCTCCGTCCCCTGCAGTGAGGCCTCCATCTTCTTAATCTGCTCTTTAATGGCCACAAATTTTTCCACCAGGTGAAGCTTGGACTCATAATCCTGCAGAATCTTATTGCAGCGCTTAATCAGGTCATGCACGCCCTGACGGCTGATTCCCTGCTCCTCGGCCACCTCACTGAGGGAGTAGTCGTTAAAAACCACATCCTCATATATCTGCTTCTGATGCTCTGTCAGCAGTTCCCCGTAAAAATCATAAAGGAGAGCCTGCTCCAAAATTTTCTCCATGCTCATCACCCGCCTGACTATCATACACAAAAAGGAGGCGGGTGTCAAGTATTTTTTCTTGACGGAATGAATTTTGTCTTATTTCGTCCCGTGTCATCATAGCGCAAATACGGGATTCTTCTATATTTAATACTTTCATCTTGTGCCGTCTTGCGTCATCCTTTTCTTCAAATTTGCATCAGAATTTGCAACAAAATTATACGTTTTTGCATACCATTAGTTTTTCCAATGGGATGAAATTTCATTCCCTTTCTTTTCGTCAAGACGACTATCCACTAAAACCAAATCCATTCCTTGCCCTTCTTTCATCTATTCCTATAACTAATTCACGCCCATCAAGATTAATAGATGTATCCTTGTTGAGTATTTCAAAAAGAAGTTGATTCTGTTGTGTTAAAAGTTCATTCTGAGTCATCATAGCTGCCGCCACGCCGGCTGCAATACCTTGCGCGATCTGGTCGTTATTAGCAACGGCTGCTCTTCTGCCAACAGACGACATTGCAGATTTCGCTCAGAAGTTTTTTAATCTCAGTCTATTTTGTCTGCTGCACGGTTGTTTTCCCTGTCCTGATTCTACCATGCCGCCCCTGTATCTGCAGTCAGATATTTTCTTTTCACTGTTCGCGAAAGGCAAAATACCCTCTTATTTCCTCTGCCGGCTTCATTCCCGGTTCATACTCCCGCACGTATCGTGTCTGTAAACTAAGAATTCTGATGGAATAAATCTCATACTTCCAGGATCTGCATTTCCCGGTAATTCTTCTTTGTATACAACAATATCATATCCCCGGCCTGCAGCTTCAGAGTTCCCGTGGGGATCATCAGCTTTCCGTCTCTGCGTACCATGACAATCAGCGTCTTTCTTGAAAGGTCCAATTCCCGGATCTCCTGATTCACCCAGGGATGATTCTCCTTCAGCACAATCTCCCGAAGCTGGATTCCCTCCTCATACTGATAGCTCTCCGCGCCCAGAATCAGACTGTCGCCTTCCTGAATCACCGTATCTCCCCGGGGCACCACCACCTTTCCCCGTCTCTGAATCGCCGCCATCAGAAGGCCGGGCGGCAGGGAAAGCCCGCTAACACTCTGGTTCAGCCAGGGATGCTCTTTTCCCACTTCCAGACGGACAAAATGAATGTCCGCTTCCGCGGAATAAGCGTTCAGGCTTTTCAGGCGGCTGTACTGCTCCACAAAACCGGCGGAAAGAATACCGGTGGGAATCGCCACCATTCCCACGCCCAGAAAGGTAATCACAATGCCGAAAATCCGTCCGGCTATGGTAACCGGATAAATATCTCCATAACCCACGGTCAGCAGGGTGGATACCGCCCACCAGAATCCGGAAAAGGCATTCCGAAACACTTCCGGCTGCGCCTCATGCTCCAGGCTGTACATACACAGAGAGGAGGCCAGCATCAGTACCAGAATAATAAATATGGAAGACAAAATCTGGTCTCGCTTTCCCCGGATTACATCCGCGATCACATTCAGAGAATCGTAATAGGCATTGACACGGAACAGACGGAAAATCCGTACCACCCGGAACATCCGGAAGGCTACCATGCCCGTTGGGAAGAAGATGGGAAGAAAATAAGGAAGAAACGACAGCAGATCAATCACACCGTTGAAGGAGGTCATATATTTTACAACAGCTTTTCCAGGTGTCATTTTGGGATACAGATATTCCGCGGTCCAGACACGCAAGCCGTATTCCAGCGCAAAACACACCTCTGTCACCAGCTCGATTTTCCCTAAAATAGGCATATAGGAAGCCGCGTCCTCAAAGGTGGAATAACAGGCAATCGCAAGGTTTACCACAATCATGGCCAGAAGCAGCACGTCAAAGGTTCTGCTCTGCCAGTCCTCATCGAAACCAATTTGGATCACTTCAAATATGCGCTTTTTTCTTTCCCCCGTCATGCTTATGTCCTCCTCCTGCCCAGACTTATTCTTATTATATCTGTCTGCCGGGAAGAAGACAACTTGCTTTTTTGGCTGTATCAGAATAAGCCTCTTAAAACAATGGCATTTCTGGATAAAAAGCTGATCATCGAAAGAGCCTCTTAATTGCAAATGATATTACCGGTAGTGAGATTACATATAATTCGGCTGATTTAAAAATATAAAGAACCAATAAATTTATCCGGAATAAAAATGAACTTTTCAATTTCCTATCGTTGTTTCAGCATATTGATTATAGTAAAATTATATCAAGTCCAAAGTTCATTTGTAATCATGGCTGCCAGTAAGCAAAATAATTGGATTCTATACAGATTGTCAGCGTCCAATATAGTAAATAGGGGAAATATTATGAATAAGGAAACCACAGCAATTATAAAACAACAAATGGTTCCGTTAATGGAAGAGCATGGATTTAGCTGTACTTTTTATTCAGACGGCTGTTGTTTTGAGAGAAAAAGTATGGATCAGGAAAAAACTCAATTAGTTTGGATTACAGATTTTAAGAACCAGTCTTACGTTCAATTTCAGGCGAATACATTTCCCACTTTTTTGTATTCTCCTACCATAGATCTGGAGAAGATTATTGTTAAAGAAGAAAAAATGCCAAAGAGACTTAAAGGGAAGTGGTTTTATAAAACCTGTGAAGATGTGGAGAGAATTATAGAAATATTTGCAAAATCTATGAAGTTACGCGGATTTAAAGCTATGGATACAATTTTGAATGATTCCAGAGACATATGTCCTAAAAGTGCAGATTATGAAGAAATGTATCATAATCACGGGAAATATGCAGAAGAATTTCACGCCAGATATAAATATGATCCATTAAATACCGAAGCATCATTGGCCGCAATACAAAAAGCAATAGACGAATTCCCAGGTTATATTACAAATGAAAATCATCTTGAACTGTTCCCTGTTATTGCAGCATATGGAGAATTTTTTGTTGTAAGGGGCGGAGAATGGGTATGGTATGAGGATTCTCATACAGCTAAGATTACTGTTCCAAAGTCAAAAATAAATACCATAGCAAATCCTTTTGGCGCGATTTATTCTTGTATTCAAAATCATAAAAGCGCTAAAATAAAAGAAGCTGCATTGATGAATCTGAGAAACCTTGAATATTTCTTGCAAAAAGCAAAAGAGATAACTTAACAGAAACGGAATAAATAACCAGCCATTCCAGCGGTTTCATCATCAGATAGACCGCATCGGCGGCCAGCGGCGTCCGGATATGGCGGGAAATGGGATAACCGTAAGTGTCATAGAATTTTCTCACTGCCCTGTGAAAGCGCGGCATTCGCTCTTCCAGCAGCTGCTCAAAGGCGTTTGCCACACAGAGCTGGCGGTTTACCACGATCTTTTCTTCCCGGCGCAGTCCCATGCGTGTGGGCCGCACCAGCTTCTCATGCCCCCGCAGCGCCACGGTACAGAGATAATGAGCGTCCACCACAACCTCAGGCGGAGAAATCTTCGTAGACAGAGTCCAGTCGCTGGTCTCCGTAAAAGCACGGATGGCACTGTCCGGCCGCTGGCCGAACAGAAGAAGAATCACGACAATGACGCAGAGAAGCGGCAGGGTCAAAAGCAGCGCATAGAGCGCCCAGCTGCAGCTCTTTGCCAGAATCCGGCTGCAGCAGCTGATTGACTGCCAGGATAATATAATTAAAGGGCACCAGCATCATCAGGAGCACATCAAAGGGCAGGGCATTCATAAAGATCTCATTATCTGCAGTGATCCCAAAAAGCTGTATGATGAAAAGAAGGTTTACGGCAATTCCCAGATAGACGCCGGCCATGGCCAGCACCTTCGCCAGAGGCGCCGCTTTTTCTTCTCTCATTTTTAGAAACGCATAGGAAACGATTCCGACCACAAAAAGCACCAGAACAGTCAGAATATACTCCCTGGAAAGAGGCTCGTGAAGAGATGACATATCTGAGGGCTTCACAATGCTTTCCTCCCAGGGCCTCGGCTGCCAGAGCCCGTAAAGCAGAGCCATATATACGATTCCCAGCGCGAAAGCTGCCGCTTCCACCTTTCCGGAATGCTTCTTTTTAAAAATCAGCGTCCATACATTCCAGACCGTAAGCAGTGGACCGGGAAGAATCAGCACCGCCGCTATCACCAGCATACCCATAAAGCAGTTCCCCTTTCACTTTTGTGCTGTTCTTATGATAACGACGTTTTATCCATTTGTCAATAAATTTTTATTGTTTTTCGATAAATTCTATGTGATTTACCCAAGAATGCCCAGATGCTCCAGCAGAATCTTCAGGCCCATGCAGATCAGAATTACACCGCCGGCCAGCTCCGCCTTTGCCTTATACTTCATTCCAAAGATATTTCCAATGCGGATTCCGATGGCTGAAATAATAAAGGTCGTCACCCCGATAAAGCTGACCGATGCCGCCAGGTTCACCTTCAAAAAAGCCAGCGTAATTCCCACCGCCAGGGCATCGATGCTTGTGGCAACCGCCAGGAGAAGCATGCTCTTTACCGCAAAGGGATGCTCCTCCTTTGGACAGACATCCTCGGAACCGCTCTCCTTTTCTCTGGACTCCCGAATCATATTAAAGCCGATGATTCCCAGCAGAACAAAGGCGATCCAGTGGTCAATGCTTGTTATGTACTCCCGGAACTGAACGCCCAGGAAATAACCGATTGCAGGCATCAGAGCCTGAAATCCTCCAAAATACAAACCTGTGATGCAGCACTCTTTGATTCCTGCCTTCCGCACACTCAATCCCTTACAGACTGATACCGCAAAAGCATCCATGGACAGTCCCACTGCCAGTACAAACAATTCCAGTAATCCCATTTTTTTCTCCTCTCTTCTTTTGTCATGGGGAGCAGAGCCTTCTCTGTGCTCAGAATCTATATTTCTCCGGCTGCTTATCTTTCTTTTCTGTCCAAACTGTCTCCAGAGACTTTTACCGATAAAAAAAGAGACCTTCCCGCAGAGATACTCTGCGGATAAGTCTCGTCATTTCATACAAAACCAGGCTCTGGCCAATGTGTTGATTCTGTCACGCCCGAAGACGCCAACTACTCCCTTATACGCTTTTTTTATTCTACAATACTTTCCGGCCGGGCGCAAGAAAAATTTATTTCACCTCTGCGTCCCCATAGTCATTGCCCTCGTTGAAGTTGCGGGCATTTTCCATGGTTACGACCGCAATGGCCTGCATGGCCTCACGGGTAAAGAACGCCTGATGGCTGGTCAGAACCACCTGCGGGAACATCAGAAGACGGGCCGTGATATCCTCGGAGATAGCCTCATCGCTCCGGTCTGTATAGACATTATTGTCCTCGCCTTCATACACATCCAGCGCAACTGCGTGGAATTTTCCCTGCTTCAGGGCGGCGATCAGCGCCTCTGTGTCTACCAGGCCTCCCCGGGCAGTATTTACCAGCATCACGGAATTTTTCATCATGGCGATGCTCTTCTCATTGATGATGTGGTACGTGGACGGGAATAGGGGCGCATGCAGAGAAATCAGATCTGCCTTCTGGAACAGCTCGTCTTTATCCACATAGGTCAGCAGTCCCTCGTCTACCAGCTTCTGGTTGGGATAAGCATCCCAGCCCAGCACAGTCATTCCATATCCCTTGCAGATCCGGGCCATGCAGATACCGATCTTTCCGGTTCCGATGATGCCTGCCACTTTGTTGTGCAGGTCCAGTCCGAGAAGACCGCTGAGCGCAAAATTATTGTCCCTTACCTTATTATAAGCCTTGTGCAGATGGCGGTTGGCCTCCTGAAGGATTGCCATGGCATGCTCGGCAACCGCGTAAGGCGAATAGGCAGGCACACGGAGCACCGTAATTCCGTACTCCTTTGCAGCATCCAGATCCACGTTATTGAATCCGGCGCAGCGAAGCAGAATCAGCCGGATTCCATTGTCATGAAGCTGCTCTACTACCGGTCTGGAAGCATCGTCATTTACGAAAATGCAGACCGCGTCATAGCCTTTGGCAAGACCTGCTGTCTCAGGGCCCAGATTGGAGCTGAAATACTTGATCTCCACATTATAGGCCCCTTCCCCTTTATCCTTTTCCAGCTCACTGAAGAAAATTCTGTCGTAATCTTTGGTTCCGAAAAAGGCTACTTTCAGAATTCCGGATATTTTCTTTTCATTAAAGCTCTTGTTCAGCACATCCTGAATCGCTTCGAGAGCCTGCTCCTCATCCTCCCCTTCAATCTGGAAGGTCAGAACATCTCCTTTCACCGCTCCCAGAGCCATCAGCTCCAGTACATTCTGAGCAGACGCCGTCTTTTCATCGGTGCTTACTGTCACCATGCTTTTGAAATTCGTGCAGCATTGTGCCAGCAGAGCGCAGGGACGCGCGTGAACACCTCTTGGATTTGAAACAACGTAAGTAAATTTCTTCATCGTTTACCTCCCAATGTCATATATCTTTATTATTTCTAAGAATAACATAACTATGCATATCAGGGGAACCCTGCAAAATGATAATTTACATCATAATCTTCACAAGTCTCGGCCGGAAGCCGCCCTCTTCCAGACGCTTTACGATCCGGTTCTTGTGCTCGGTTCCAAAAGCTTCTATCGTAATGCGCAGCTCCACGCCTTCGTTTCGGTTCGTGCTGACAAACTGATTGTGATCCAGCTTGATGACATTGCCCTGCTCCTCGGCAATCAGCTGAGCCACCTGCACCAGCTGTCCCGGCTTGTCCGGAAGCATGGTGGATACCGTAAAGATACGATCCCTCTGAATCAGGCCAAACTGTACTACAGAAGACATGGTGATAATGTCCATGTTGCCGCCGCTTAAGATAGATACGATTTTCTTTCCCTGTACATTCATATGGCGCAGAGCCGCAACCGTCAGAAGTCCGGAATTCTCCACCACCATTTTGTGATTTTCCACCACATCCAGGAAAGCCACGATCAGTTCATCATCCGTAACTGTGATGATATCATCCACATTTTTCTGAATATACGGGAAGATCTTCTCGCCCGGCGTCTTCACAGCCGTACCATCTGCGATGGTATTCACTGTGGGAAGGGTCGTCACTTTTCCGTTTTTCAGGGATACCTGCATACAGTTGGCTCCCGCAGGCTCCACGCCGATTACCTTGATATTGGGATTCAGCATTTTTGCCAGGGTGGACACACCGGTACACAGGCCGCCTCCTCCGATGGGCACAAGAATGTAATCTACCAGGGGCAGTTCCTTTACGATCTCCATGGCAATGGTTCCCTGTCCGGTGGCCACAGCCAGATCATCGAAGGGATGAATAAAGGTATAGCCGTATTCCTCGGCCAGCTTATAGGCATGCTCACACGCTTCATCATAGACATTGCCGTACAGCACCACTTCCGCGCCATAGCTCTTGGTACGCTCCACCTTCATAAGAGGTGTGGTAGTCGGCATCACGATAACCGCCTTTACGCCGTAAGCCTTTGCCGCATAGGCCACTCCCTGGGCATGGTTTCCGGCAGAAGCCGTAATCAGCCCCTTGGAGCGCTCTTCCTCGGTCAGCGTGCTGATTTTGTAATAGGCGCCGCGGATCTTATAGGCTCCTGTCACCTGCATATTTTCCGGCTTCAGATAGACCTTGTTGCCTGTCTGCTCGCTGAAATACTGGCTGTACAGAAGCTTGGTCTCTATGGCGACCTTTTTTACCACCTCTGAAGCTTCTTCAAATTTCTCTAATGTAAGCATACTCTCGTCTCTCCTTTACTTATCCTGATGAAACAGCGCGTTCACAAATTCGTCCGCGTCAAACTTCTGCAGATCCTCAATGCTTTCCCCCACTCCGATATACTTAACCGGAATACCCAGTTCCGATTCGATGGCCACTGCGATGCCGCCCTTCGCGGTTCCGTCCAGCTTGGTCAGAATGATGCCTGTGATATCCACCACTTCCTTAAACTGGCGGGCCTGCTCCAGGGCATTCTGGCCTGTGGTTCCATCCAGCACCACCAGAGTCTCACGGAAGGCCTCCGGGTATTCTCTGTCAATAATGCGGTTGATTTTCCGAAGCTCTTCCATCAGATTTTTCTTATTGTGAAGTCTGCCCGCCGTATCACAGAGCAGCACATCCGCATGACGGGCCTTTGCCGCGCAGACCGCGTCATATACCACAGACGCCGGATCCGCTCCTTCACAGCCGCTGATAATATCCACTCCGGCCCTGTTGGCCCATTCGGTCAGCTGTTCTCCCGCTGCCGCCCGGAAAGTATCCGCAGCTGCAAGTATCACCTTTTTCCCCTGGCTTTTCAGCTTTCCGGCCAGCTTGCCCACAGACGTGGTCTTGCCCACGCCGTTGACTCCGATCACCAGCACCACGGATTTCTCCTGCTCAAACCGGTAAGCCACCTCGCCCACCTGCATCTGATCCCGGATACTGTCCATCAGAAGCTGCTTGCACTCGGAAGGATCTTTAATCTTCTGCTCCTTTACCTTGCGCTTCAGATCCTCCAGAATCGCTGTAGTGGCATTGATGCCGATATCACCCATGATGAGGATTTCTTCTATCTCCTCGTAAAAATCATCGTCTATGGCCGAATAGCCGCTGAAAATATTGTCTATTCCGGCTGCGATATTTGCCCGTGTCTTGGCCAGGCCAGACACCAGACGGCTGAAAAAACCTTTCTTCTCTTCCGGCATGTTTCTTTCCCCCTGTCATATGATCTGACGGAATCCGGGCAGAGCTGTTATCTGCCCGAAAAGCCTTTATTCATCCAGCTCTTCTTCTATCAGGTTTACGGAAACGAGGGCTGACACGCCCTTTTCCTGCATGGTGATTCCATACAGCCTGTCCGCGGCCTCCATCGTTCCTTTTCTATGTGTAATGATAATAAACTGCGTATTATTTGTCAACTTGTGTAGGTATTTCGCAAACCGTCCCACGTTGGAATCGTCCAGCGCCGCCTCGATCTCATCCAGCAGACAGAAGGGCGAAGGCTTCAGATTCTGGATGGCAAACAGCAGGGAAATGGCTGTCAGCGCCTTCTCACCTCCGGAAAGCTGCATCATATTCTGCAGCTTCTTTCCGGGCGGCTGGGCAATGATCCGGACTCCCGCTTCCAGAATGTCCGCGTCCTCCTCCAGCTCCAGCGTTCCCTTTCCGCCGCCGAACAATTCCTTGAAGGCCTTGTCGAATTCCACGCGGATCTTTGCAAACTGCTCTTCGAACTGGCGGCGCATGCCGGTATCCAGTTCCTTGATGATTCCAAGCAATGTCTCTTCTGCCTTGACCAGATCATTTCTCTGATTGTTCATGAAGGTGTAGCGCTCGGAAATATTTTTGTAATCCTCAATGGCATTTACATTCACATCGCCCAGCTTCCGGATCTCATCCTTCAGGGAGGCAATCTGCTTTTTCAGGCTTCCCGGATCGGTGTACTCCTCATTGCGGAGAGGCAGAGCCATATTATAGGTAAGCTCATATTCCTCCCACATGTAACCTGCCTGGGCGTCGGCCGCCTCTTCCAGCTTCTCCCGCTGGCTGTTCAGGCGGAAGACTTCCCGGTCCAGCAGCGTCTTCTGCTCGGACAGTTCTTCTCTTCTGGAGAAAAATTCTTTCTGGCCGCTTAAAAGCGCCTCCCGCTTTCCGGAAAGCTCTGCCGTCTTCTTCTCCAGCTCCTCACTTCTGGCAGTCAGCTGGCCGATCTGGCCTGTCAGCGCAAGGATGCTCTCCTCCTTGGCCCTCACATCTTTATCGCCTTCCTGCACGCCGGCCTTCAGATCTTCTTCTTCCAGGCGCAGGCGGTCCAGCTCTCTGTCGATACGGGCCACATTTTCTCCGGCAAACTCTGCTTTCTGGGTCAGATTTGCCACCTCCAGATGAATCTCCTCCGCTTTCTTGATGCAGTCTGCCTCCTGCTTTTTCAGCTCCTCCAGGCTTTCCTGCGCTTTGGAAATCCGTTCTTCATTCTCTTTTTCCTGCTTTTCCGATGCTGTCAGTTCTTCTGTAATGGATTCCCGGCTGGTCTGGATGTCCCGGAACTGCTCCTCGATCTGGGCCAGTTCTGTCTGCAATCCTTCACAATCTGTCTCTATTTCCTGCAGACGTTTTTCTGCCTGATCCGCGTTCAGCTTGGCCGTATTCTGAAGCAGGAACTGTTCCTGAAGACGGGTATTCAGCTCTTCTGCTTCCCGGCGGACACTGCGCCGTTTCTCTTTCAGCTCTTCAATCTTCTCCCGGGCTTCCTTCATATCCCGGTCCAGACGGCGTACATTTTCTTCCAGCTCTTCCAGCTCCCGGCGCCGGCCCAGCAGGTTGCTGGAATTGCGGAAGGCTCCTCCTGTCATGGATCCTCCGGGGCTTAAATACTCGCCCTCCAGCGTGACAATATGAAGGGAATGATTGTATTTCCGGGCGATGGCTATGGCGTCATCGATATTTTCCGCCACCAGCACCCGGCCCAGCAGATAGTTTACAATTCCTGCGTATTTTTCCTCTGTCTCCACCAGTGTGCTGGCCAGCCCCACCGCTCCTTCTTCTTTCAGTGCTTCTTTCCTTGGGAAATTATCTCTGTTTCCCACGCTGGTCAAGGGCAGGAAGGTGGCCCGTCCAAACCGGTTCTTTTTCAGGTAGGAGATCATGTCCTTAGCTGTCTCTTCATTATCAGTGACAATATTCTGGATATTGCCGCCCAGAGCTGTCTCCACAGCCGTCTCATATTTCTGATCCACCCGGATCAGATCTGCCACCACTCCAAGGATTCCCGGGTGCTTTCCCTTCTGCTCCATGACTTTGCGGATGCTGTTCCCATAGCCGTCATAGCGCTCTGCCATATTGCGCAGGGATTCCAGCCTGGAAGATTCACGGTGAAAGGCACTCTGGCCGATTTCCAGCTCTTCATTCAGTTTTCCCAGCTGCCTGCGGAAGCCTTCCGCCTCTTCTTCCTTCTCTCTCTGGGAAGCTGTCAAATCCAGAATTCTGGAGCTGATTTCCATCAGCTCCTGCTGATGCTTCTCATAGGATGCTTTCTGGGCTTCTTCCCCTGTCTTTGCCTCCAGAAGCTTCTGAGTCAGCTCTGATTTCCGCAGCTGCGCCTGCTCCTGCATGGCATCATACCGCTGCAGACGCCCCTTTGTGGAGGCACGCTCATTCAGAAGGCTGATGATCTCATTTTTGCTCTGCTCAGACTTCAGATTCAGGCTGTCAATCTGAGCCCTGAGCTCCTTCAGCTTTTCTCCTGCCTCTCTGGACACAGAGGTAACTTCCTTTAACTGGGCATCCAGCTGCTTCTGCTCCTCGGTGAAGCGCTTTCTGGCCTCACGGCGCTCCAGAACATCTTCTCCGATGGCAGAAAGCCGGCCCTGCTTCTGCTCTGCTCCGGAACGCACGGATTTGATCTGCTCTTTCAGAAGCTCGATCTGGTTCTCCATCTGCTGGCGGCTCAGATCATTCTGAGACGCAGCCTCCTTTGCGGAATCCAGACTGGTATTCAATTCTTCCAGTTCTTCCTCAATCCGGGAATGCTCCTGCTTGATCTTCTCATACTCCCGGCTGGTCTCATCCAGATTGGCCTGGGCTGTCCCGGCTTTTCCCTCCAGCTCGGAAAGCTGTTTCTGAAGACGCTCCGTCTCCAGAAGAAACATATTCACATCATAGCTTTTTAATGTCTCTTTTTTCTTCAGATACAGCCTGGCTGTCTCTGACTGCTTCTCCAGGGGCCCCAGCTGTTTTTCCAGCTCTGCCAGAATGTCATTGATGCGCAGAATATTCTGCTTTTCATCCTCCAGCTTTTTCTGGGCTGTATTTTTCCGGCGCTTGAATTTTACAATGCCGGTGGCCTCATCAAAGAGCTCTCTGGATTCCTCCGGCCTGCTGCTTAAGATCCGGTCAATCTGGCCCTGTCCGATGATGGAATAGCCTTCCTTTCCGATACCGGTATCGTAAAACAGCTCATTGACATCCTTCAGCCGGCAGACCGTCCCATTGATCAGATATTCACTCTCTCCGGAACGGTACAGGCGTCTGGATACTGTGACCTCCTCATAGTCGATGGCCAGCTGGTGGTCCGAATTATCCAATGTAATGGCCACATAGGCATAGCTTAAGGGCCTGCGGTTCTCTGTGCCCGCGAAAATCACGTCCTGCATGCTGCCGCCCCGCAGCTGCTTGACACGCTGCTCGCCCAGCACCCAGCGCACCGCGTCCGCCACGTTGCTCTTTCCGCTTCCGTTCGGTCCCACAATGCCGGTGATTCCGTTGTGAAATTCAAATACAATCTTATTTGCAAAGGACTTAAAGCCCTGTACCTCTATACTTTTTAAATACATGTCTCACGACCTTATCCGTTTTTCTGTCTTTTCAAAATCGCCCGGTAGGCAGCCTCCTGCTCCGCGGCTTTCTTGGTCCGTCCGCTTCCTGTGCCGAGGATCTCCTGGCCCAGCAGAACATTGACGGTAAACCGTTTGTTGTGATCCGGCCCTTCCTCTTTCACCAGTTCATAGTGAAGAGGCTCTTCCGTCTCACTCTGAATCTGCTCCTGAAGGATAGTCTTGCTATCAAAAAAGAGTTTTTTGTGCTCAATATCATTCAAAATAAAACGGCGCACAAATTCTTTCGCATTAGCAAAACCACCGTCCAGATAAATGGCTCCAAGCAGAGCCTCCATAGCGTCTGAGGTGATAGAATCCCGCTCTCTTCCGCCCGTCTGCTCTTCTCCTTTTCCAAGGCGCAGCCAGGCTCCCAGGCCCAGATCCCTGGCACAGAGCGCCAGCGTCTGCTCGCACACGATGCTTGCTCTGGTACGTGTGGCCTCACCCTCCGGCATCTCGGGATAATTCAGATACAGATATTCGCTGGTAGCCAGTTCCAGAACCGCATCGCCAAGGAACTCCAGCCTCTCATTGTTCAGAAGCCGGTCCATATGGCGCTCATTTGCATAGGAGCTGTGGCAGAGGGCCTGTTCCAGAAGCCTCCGGTCATTGAAATGATATTCCAGCTTTTTTTCCAGTTCTTCCAGTTTCATATAGATTCTCCTGTCATTTCTTTGATATCCTGTTCCCCGGATATCCTGATACTTTATATAAGAAAGCTGCTGGAAACATAGAATCAGGCCTTCCTTTCTTCTACGTTTACAGCAGCCCTCTGATTTCATTCAGAAGCTTAGTTATTAAGGGCTTTCTTGATTTCCTCCACCGCATCCCCTACAGATACGATCTTCTCTGCCTCTTCCTGGTCGATCTCCACGTCGAACTCTTCCTCGATTCCCATAATAATCTGGAAGACATCCAGAGAATCTGCTCCCAGATCGTCCACAAAGGTAGTGTCCATCGTAATCTCATTTTCGTCCACGTTCAGGACGTCCGCGATAATTCCTTTTAATTTTTCAAATTCCATGTTTTCATCCTTCCTCTCTTAAAATATTCTCCCTGATTTTATCATTAATCCCCTGCTCTTTAAATGTAACGCACTGGATAATGGAATTTCTTACTTCCTGTGCCTTGGAGCTTCCGTGAGTCTTCACCACCAGGCCGTTCAGTCCCAGAAGCGGAGCTCCGCCGTATTCGGACACATCGAAAGACTTCAGAGTCTGCTTCAGAGCCGGTTTTACCAGAAGGGCTCCGATCTTGCTTCTCAGAGAACTCATCATTCCCTCTTTGATCTTGCTGACCAGCACTGCTGCCAGCCCTTCGTAAAGCTTCAGAATGATATTTCCCGCAAAAGCCTCACAGACAATCACATCAGCCTGTCCGTGGGGAATCTCTCTGGCCTCGATGCTTCCCGTGAAGTTGATGTCCTTACACTCCTTCAGAAGCGGGAAGGTCTCCTTTACAAGAGCATTTCCCTTCTCCTCCTCGGCGCCGATATTCACAATAGCTACTCTGGGATTTTTCACTCCCATTACGTGCTCCATATAGATGGCACCGATCATCGCGAACTGCACCAGATGAGAAGGCCGCGCGTCCACGTTCGCGCCGCAGTCTACCAGAAGGGACACGCCCTTTTCTGTAGGAATCAAAGGCGCCAGAGGCGGTCTCTCAATTCCCTTTATGCGGCCTACCAGAAGCTGTCCGCCTACCAGCACGGCTCCCGAGCTTCCAGCAGATACAAAGGCGTCCGCCGTTCCATCCTTCACCAGCTTCATGCCTACTACAATAGAAGAATCCTTTTTCTTCCGAATCGCTGCAACCGGCGGCTCTGCCATCTCGATCACCTCAGTGGCGTTCACCACCTCAATCTGTGGCCCTCTATAGGAATAAGCCTTCAGTTTTTCCCGAATCAGTTCTTCTTTTCCCACAAGAAATACTTTAATATCTTCCCGTAAACCGACGGCCTCCACCGCGCCCTTGATAATTTCATCAGGAGCATTGTCACCGCCCATTGCGTCTACCGCAACCTTAATCATTTCCTGCATGATCTCTTCCTCCTGGTCTCCCTTCCAGGTCAGGAAAAACTCTCCACCTGTCAGGTCCTTTATCATAATACTAAATATTAATTGAGAAAGCAACCCGTAATTTTGCAAAAACCGGGAACACTCTGAAGGCGCTGTATACAGGCAGGAAAGGCGCCTGTACACCTTCCGCGTACAGACGCCTTTCCTCTCTTTTGCCGCTTCCTTCCGGCTCCGGATGCCGAAGCCTTTAGACTCCTTGAAAATCAGCTGTCATCCCGGCTCTGCCGGGCTCCCAGCCGCCGGTCCAGCCTCTGGGCGGCCTCATCGTCCAGCAGATATCTTATTTCTTCATACTGACTGCCTGTAAGCGTATTGCCCAGATCCAGATAATGATTCACGCAGGTCTCACAGTCCCCGTCATCCAGATAGTAAAGCAGCTCCTCCAGAACGTGAAAGGTAAGATCCTCTCTGTCCATCTCCTGAACCAGTTCCACTGCCGCAGTTTCTTCCATATAGGGCAGCAGTTCCACAATGGTTTCTCCGGAAAAAGCGGGATGCTTTCCATCCTTCACCGCCTGAACCAGAAGCTCTCCGGCCTCCTTCTCATCTCCATAGCTGAATATTTCTTCCAGCTCCGGCCCGGTAAAAGTCTCTCCCCGGTCAAGAAGAACCTGGAACGCTTCATTTATCACATCCTCATCCAGCCAGGTCAGGGAAGACAGGAACTCCTCCTTTCCCGCCGCGCCGTTCTGAATATTTTCCGCCAGGCGTCCGGCGTCCTCTTCCTCCTCCGTATAATACACTGCTGAGAGGCCGCTGGAGTTCAGACCCTGAAAGGAAATATCCAGCTTTCCAAGCTTTGCCTCCCGGCCGGCCATCTTGATCACATTCCGGCCAGGCTCCAGCGTCACAGAGGTTTCCTTTCCGCCATCCTCCTCTGTCAGGGTGTTTACCGTACCGTCAGGACCGATATGGACCAGCTTGAAATCTCCGGAAAGCAGTTCCCAGGAAGAGCAGACCGTGATATCCACCGGTTCCTCCGCCCAGGCGATGAGAATGGAATCCGAGCCGCAGAAGGCAAAGCTTTCTGCCTGAATGCGCCCGTCTCCGCCGCTGTAAAAATAAGCCCTCCAGATTCCGTCCACATCTTTTCCCGCCAGAAGGGTCTCGTCATCATAGACCTGCCAGGCATCCTCCGCAGGATCGATATCAAAAGGAGCATTCATCAGTTCCTCTTTCCATCCGCCTCCGATGCCGTCTATCAGCTGGGAGAGAAAGCCTCCGGAACTCTCTTTTCCCTCTTCCGACGCATTTCCCTCTGCAGAGGAATCTGCCTGGGATCTCTCAGCTGTCTGCCGATATCCGGCGGGCGCGCAGGCTGCCAGCGCCGCCGCTGCCGCGAAAATCAGAATAGACACCGACGCTGCTGCCGCTCCCCGTTTCCGAAAAGACAGAATACTCTGAAGGCGCTGTTTTAAATTCTCTTTTCCTTCCATCAGAGTAGCGGACAGGACGCTTCTGTGAAGCTTCAGCTGCCGCTCTGCCGTATCCAGCAGAATATTGCCATATCTTTTCCTCTCGGTCTCTGTAAGAGAGCCAATCACTGCCTCATCGCAGGAAAGCTCACAGTCTCTGTCCATCATTTTCCGGAAGAGCAGCAGCACCGGGTTGAACCAGTGTGCACAGAGAATCAGCTGAAACAGCCACTTATACCACAAATCATGACGCTTCAGATGGATAAATTCATGCTGCAGAATCAGCCGGGCCTCTTCCAGAGACAGCTCTGTCTTCGGAAGTACAATGAACGGATGCCGCACTCCAATCAGTACAGGGCTTGCCACAAGAGGACTTTCGTATACCCAGAGCCATTTCCGGATATGCAGCTTCTCTGCAAGCTCACCTGCCAGCCGCTGAATCCTGTCGTCACTGACACGCGCGCAGTCCGCTTTCACATAATTTACAAAATTCCGGTAATTGCTAATCCTTACAGCCAGCGACAGCAGGGCTCCAAAAAGCCAGATCAGGAGCAGCCACCGGAACACCGTCCAGCTCTGTCCGTCCAGAGACACAGAAGCGGCAGAATCCTCTGTCTGCGCGGAAGAATCGGCAGTTCCCGCCTGGCTGGGAAGACTGCTCTGGGCGGCTCCTGTACTTTCTGTTCCCGCTGCCCCTGCCGTCTCTTCTGTCCCGGCGGTGACAGCATTCCCGGCGTTCTCTTCTCTGCCAGTCTCTTCTCCGCCGATATCCGTCCTGTCTGTCTGCGCCGTCTGGACCGCCTGCGTCTGCTCCGGACTCCATACTGCCGGAGACGGGAAAATTCCCGCATCTACATGAACGGGCAGCGCCAGACGCAGAATCACCAGCAGCCAGAGATAATAATGCCATTTCCAGGAAAACAGCTTCCCGGTAAGCGGCCGGAGCAGGCAGAACAAAAGCCCCAGCACTGTTCCTGAAAGAGACAGGAGCAGAATCTCCAAAATAATTTCTCGTTCCATATCATTCTCCCCTCCCGGTTCTTCAGAACCGGCTGTTGAAAAAGTCTCTGAGTTCTTCGATATCTTCCTTTGTCAGACTGTCGTCAGACATCAGAGCCGCCGCCATATTTCCGGCATTTCCCTTAAAAAATTTATTCACAAAATTGCGGGTTTCTTCCTTCACATAATCCTTCCGCTCCACCTTCGGTATGTAATAATAAACCTCCCGCTTCTCCTGGTCCAGCATTCCCTTTTTCACCAGCCGCTGAATCAGAGTCAGAACTGTGGTCCGCTCCCATTTTTTATTCTTTTCCAGCAGGCTTCTTATCTCCGAGGCATTCAAAGCCTTTCCCGCCTCCCAGAGCACTTCCAGAATCTCAAGCTCCGCATCCGAAACCGTTGTCTTTTTCTCCAAAGCTGTTCACCTCCGTTATGAAGTCTACTTTTGTAGACACTTATAGTCTACATCTGTAGTCTCCGAATGTCAAGCTTATTTTTCTTTTTATGAATTGACAATGCAAGGGCTTCCAGGTACACTCAGCTCAGAAACATCTCTTTTCCGAAAGGAGAAAACTGACATGAAAGCCCGTCAAAAATACCACAAAAGATGGCTCCGGATTCTTATTATCGCTTTTTTTCTGCTTATCCTGGCTTTCATCATCTATAAACTCTTTTTTTACATTCCGCCCCAGCGTATTGCTGCTGCGTCTATCTCCGGACAGGGCAGAGGAACTGACGGAAACAAGACGCAGAACTGTCAAGTCTGCTATCTTCTGAATTTGGACGGCATGAAAGGACTTGGCCATTCCGCGCTTCTGCTGATTGATGAGACAGGTGCCGGTCAAATCTTCAGCTACAACGGAATGCAGTATAATCTGTTTCAATGTCTTCTTGGAAAGAAAGGCATCGGTAAAATGAAAGTTATTTCTATGAATCCAGAGGAAACCTCCCTGTTTTTAGAAACTGGTGAGCCGCCTGCCTCCGCTGTTCCCGGGGAAGGGTTCGATGAATGCCACAACTTTGACCGGATACTTTACCGATATATCACTGCAGATGAACTAGAAACTATTTTGTCTGGAACCCAGAAATATATAGAAGCAGGCAATGAATTTGAAAAACTGTACGCAGATCTTTATTCCGCTGAAAATGAAGAAGGCCGCAAGTCATCTGCCGAACAAGCCATGGAAGCCTTCCTTGCCCGGGAATCCCTTCCCAAATATCATATTTACACTCATAACTGTGACACAGCAGCCCGGGAATTGATTGCTCTGGCAGATTCGGAAATGGCCGTCTTCAATTCATCTGAATCTGTCCTACTTCCCAGCTCTAATTACAGAAACATGTGCCGCTTTCTTGGCAGTTCCTGGGGATTCCGAGTCCTGGGAGAAGACAGCTGGAGGGAGAGACTGCTGCAATAGCAGCGGCCTCTCCCTCCGCTTTTTTCATTTCTCCGGTTTTTCTCATTCCTCCGGCTTTTTCATTCCTCCGCATCTTTCCATCCCTCTGCGCCTTATCTCAATCGTCCATAGCGCAGAGTCTTATAAATCACTGTCCCACTGTCCAGAATCACCGCAAACACAATCACTGCCAGCAGAAGACTGGATGCGGTATCTCCATTCCAGTGTGTAAGCCAGTCTGCGATTTCTCCATCTCCACCCAGATACAGCTGAAGCTCCAGAGCAAAATCCGGATTCCAGAAAGGCATCATCTTTAAAAGTACCACTGCCAGTACCAGGGAAACCGCATTGCAAAGCACACTGCTGATGACCACGATTTTCCCGTATACGCCCACAGCCAGCCGGACCACATTGTCCATCAGACCAATGGCAAGTGAAAGAATAAAAACCGGAAGAATCATATCCCACTGCTCCAGATTCAACAGTGGAATGACAAACCCGCCTTCTCCCTCCGGAAAGATCACCGCGAAAAAATGGGGCGCAAAAATGAGCAGTACTCCCAGGACCACCGTAAAGATAATCTCCACAATACAGTCTCCCCGGCTGATACGGGCTTTCGGGTGAGGCACCGGAGACAGCACACCCGGCGTCCAGCCTGAAAAGCTTTTACCGGAAGCCGTCCCCAGGTCATCCACCTTCCACTGCCGTTCCCGTTTTCTGTCCAGCTTTACCTTCTGCCATTCCAGAATCACAAAGATCAGCGTCACCGCTCCAAAGGCCGCAATTCCCGCAGACAAGGCATCAACTACAGCTCCCAGCAGACTTCCCAGCACGAAAACCGCCTCTGATATGACGCTGTTTGTGGCATATGCTCCCGTATAGCCTGCTCCCGGGCCGGCTTTTCGGACTGCATCCAGAAATCCCACAGCAAAAACCGGAAGCATGCTGCACAGCAGCACTACTTTCACAAACCACAGATAGGTATCATAGTATTCCGGCCCTATCAGACAGTGGGAAATATCCTGATACCGTTCCGCAAATTTTGCCGGATCTCCCAGCTTCGTCAGCACATCCTCCATGGTGCTTCCGTCTTCTTCCAGCATATCTCCTATCAGCTCCTGAAGCTCCAGAGCCGTCTCTTCTCTCTGGTCCTTCGGCAGACGGCGCACCACCTGATAAAGATATCGTTCCATCAGCTCCCGATCTCTGTCAGTCATCTTTCTTCCTCCTCAAGCAGTGCCTCGATTCCTGAAGCCATCTGCCTCCATTGATTTTTCAGTTCCCGGTAAATTTCGTCTCCGTATCCCGTTCTCCGGTAGTATTTTCTCGGTTTGGAGCCGCCTGTCTCCCACCGGCTTTCCAGAAGTCCCTGCTTTTCCAGGCGGCGCAGCAGCGGATAAAGGGTATTCGGATCAATTTCCACTCCTTTTTCTTCCAGGCTCTGGACCAGCGCGTAGCCGTATTTTGCTTCTCCCATCTGGCTGAGTACGCTTAAAATCAGGGTTCCTCTTCGCAGCTCCAGAACCAGTCCTGCCAGCAAATCTTTTTCCTCTCCCATGTCATCTCCTCCTGTTTATAATATACTGTGTATCACACACTATTGTCAACAGCAAAATATTATACATAATTCCAGTAATCCTTGTTCCCATGAAATCTTTGTGACTTTATCACTGAAAAAATTTTTCCTTCCGTATAAAATGCAGATAATAAAAGCAGAAAACACAGGCAGAACGCTTACCGGAGCTGCCTGTGAAAAATAAGTTATTCGTTATGGAGGAAACATACATGGGATTTTTCGATTTTTTCAAAACACCGGACATCAATGAAGAGCTGAAAATCTGCCGCAGTACACCGGGCGCCGTCCTGCTGGACGTACGTACCGATGAGGAATACGCCGAAGGGCGGATCCCCGGAAGCCGAAACATTGCCCTGCACGAACTGAGCAAAGTAAAATCTGCCGTCCCGGATTCCGGCACTCCGCTGTTTGTGTACTGCTTCAGCGGCGCCCGGAGCCGCCAGGCTGTTTCCGGCCTCAGGCGCATGGGCTATACGCATGTGACAGATCTGGGAGGCATCAATCATTATCACGGAAGAATGGAGAGATAGACTATGAAGGTCATAATTGTGGGAGGAGTGGCCGGAGGCGCCACTGCGGCTGCCCGGATTCGAAGGCTGGACGAATCTGCGGAAATCCTTGTATTTGAGCGTTCCGGCTATGTATCTTACGCCAATTGCGGACTGCCTTATTATATCGGCGGTGTCATCACAGATCCGGAGGAGCTGACTCTGCAGACTCCGGAAAGTTTCTGGGAAAGGTTCCGCGTAAGCATGAAAGTGCGCCATGAGGTCACTGCCATTCATCCGGAACAGAAAACCGTTACCGTACGGAATCTGGAAACGGGCAGCGTCTTTGAGGAAAGCTATGATAAGCTTCTCCTGTCTCCCGGAGCCAGGCCCACACAGCCGGAACTTCCAGGCACCGGACTGGACAGGCTGTTCACGCTGCGCACCGTAGAAGATACCTTCCGCATCCATGAATTTGTAACCCGGAACAAACCCCGTTCTGTAATCCTGGCCGGAGGCGGCTTTATCGGGCTGGAACTGGCGGAAAATTTCAGAGAACAGGGCCTGGATGTTACGATTGTACAGCGGCCCAGGCAGCTGATGAATCCCTTTGATCCGGAAATGGCCGCTTTTATCCACGCCAAAATGCGCAAAAAAGGAGTCCGTCTGATGCTGGGACATTCTGTGGAAGGATTCCGGGAAAAGGACGGCGCCATCCAGGTGCTTCTGAAAGAAGGAGAGCCATTAAGCGCTGACATGGTAGTGCTGGCCATCGGCGTCACGCCGGATACGCCCCTTGCCCGGCAGGCAGGACTTGAGCTTGGCATCAAAGGCAGCATTCTGGTCAATGATCGGATGGAAACCTCTGTGCCTGACATCTATGCTGTGGGAGACGCCGTACAGGTAAAGCATTTTGTGACCGGAGAAGACACCTTGATCTCTCTTGCCGGCCCTGCCAACAAACAGGGACGCATCGCCGCCGACAATATCTGCGGCGGGGACAGCCGTTTTCCCGGATCCATGGGTTCCTCCGTCATCAAGCTTTTCGACATGACGGCTGCTTCCACCGGTATCAACGAGCGCGCCGCAAAAAAGTCCGGCATCGACTGTGATAAGGTATATCTCTCCCCTTCCAGTCATGCCGGCTATTATCCCGGCGGCAGAGTTATGACTATGAAAGTATTGTTTGAAAAAAAGACCTTCCGCCTTCTGGGCGCGCAGATCATAGGCTATGACGGTGTAGACAAGCGCATTGATGTACTGGCCACAGCCATCCAGGCCGGAATGTCTGCCTTGAAGCTGAAAGAACTGGATCTGGCTTACGCGCCGCCCTACTCTTCCGCCAAAGACCCGGTCAACATGGCAGGTTTTATGATTGAAAATATATCCAAAGGTCTTCTGAAACAGTTCTTCTGGGACGAAATAGAAACACTCCCCCGGGACGAAAGCGCAATCCTTCTGGACACACGGACCGAAGAGGAATATGCAGGCGGCCATATAGAAGGCTTCGTCAATATTCCCGTGGATGAGCTTCGGGAACGCATGGATGAGCTGGAAAAGGGAAAAACCGTCTATGTCATCTGCCAGAGCGGACTGCGCAGCTACATTTCCTGCCGAATCCTCATGCAGCATGGCTTTGACTGCCGCAATTTTTCCGGCGGATACCGCTTGTATCAGACTGTTATGCTGGATCAGGCTGCTGCAGAACAGGCTCTGCCCTGCGGAAAAGATCTTTAAGAAGAAAGCAAAAGCATAAAAATCCCGGGAAAGGCGGAGACGCCTTTCCCGGGATTTTCTCTTTTCCGCCGCGGTCCGCGGCTCTCTTCATCCTCTTTTGTCTATCTGCCGCACAGCTCCCGCAGCCGGGCAGCATCCGTCACTTCCACAGTTCCCCGCGACAGTTTCACCATCTCTTCACTCTGAAAATAGCGGAGCATCCTTGTGACCACTTCACGTGCTGTGCCAAGATGATTTCCAATCGCTTCATGAGTGATTTTCAGGCTGTCCGTTCCCTCCAGCAGAGTTTCATTCAAGAGAAATTCTGCCAGCCGCTTATCAAAGCTTTTCCACATAATCTGTTCCAAAAGCCACATGACCTCTGAAAAACGTCCGGCCATTACCTGGCCCGTATAATTTGCCACAGCAGCCGACTCCTCCTGAAGCCCTTTATAGACTCTGGGCGGCACTACAAAAAGTTCCGAATCCTTTTCTGCCTCTATCATAACCTCAAACTGAATATTCTGCATGATGCAGGAAGCTGAGAGCAGGCAGAGATCCCGCTCAAACAGACGGTACAGCGTAATCTCCCGCCCTTCCTCCGATACAATATAGGCCCGCAGCTGTCCGGACGATACCAGCAGAAGCCCCTGGCAGTCCTCTGAACCTCCATGAAGCAATGTTCCCTTTTTTACCTTCCGGGGCAGAGCGCTGTCAGAAAGTTTTTTCTGTTCTTCCGGTGTCAGCTTGTCCCATATGGGAAAATATTCCGCAAAATCCATAAGCTGTCCTCCTATTGAACAAAGGCCTCACCCCGCCCGGTGATTTTCACAATCCGTCCCTTGGCCGGATTGTCCGGATGCTCTGAAAGCCATCGTTCAATGATGCCATAATCATCCCAGCAGTGCATCGGATAAATTTTCTCCGCCCCTTCACGGGCATCTCCATAATCCGCAAGCGTCAGAAAATAATCCAGGCCAAGGGCATAATGCTCCTCCTGCCTCGGATCCAGTGGAACAAATGCGGCATCCATATGAACTCCACGAAGAGGCTCGATATATCTGCGGAACTTTTCCGCCATCCGGCGGTTCCAGTCCTCCGGCTCTCCATCCCAGCGCCAGTCATTCAAATCTCCTGCATGATACACCATCTTCCCGTCCGCCTGCACAAGAAACGCCACGCCTTCATCCGTAGAACGGAGGGTCTTCACCATTACTCCGCTCCGGCTCCATTCCTCCCCCGCTTTCAGGTGCACAGTCCTGCTTTTCTGTCCATCCGGCACCCGGCTTTTCCAGATATCATGGGACAACACAAAAAATACATGGTCCCTGCCTTCCGCCAGACGGAAAATATCCGGATTGAAATGATCCGGATGCCGGTGGCTGGCGAAAACAAAAAGAGTCTTGTCTCCCGGAAAATCCGGAAGTTCTCCCTGATAATAATCAAACAGCAGAAGCGTATGCTCCAGCTCAGCGAGAAACCCGCTGTGGGCAATATAAGTTATTTTCATTTTACGTTTCTCCATCCAATCATATATTGGATTCATTATAACATGTTTCTGGACTTTCTCCCATAAACAGAGTAAACTGTTTTCGTAAGGAGGTTTTTAATATGATTTCAACTTTCCGCGAATATCTGACCCAGCCCAAAGCTTTATCTCCAGATACCATGCATTCTATCCATGAGGCACTTCTGGAAGATGTTGGTTCTGACCCGGACGCTCTGGAGCTTTACCATGATCTTCTGGCCGTTTCAGTGAAATATGCAAAAATACGGGCCGGCTGGCCTCTTTTAACACGCAGTCAGAAAATGGATTCTGACTCTGACCGCACTTCCTGCCATGACTCTGTTATTTCTCATTTTAACATGCTGGCAAGATATGCAAAACAGCAGGGCAAAAATGCCGCGTGGCGGGACACACTCGGATATGAGGAGGACGATCCTTATAACCGGAAAGCCATTGGAGATTTCGCCTGTTATCTTGCATTTGTAAATGCTTTAAACGCCAGATAATCCCTGCGGCTTCTGAAGCCGCGGCGCCGTATTTATTTACAGGTAAAAAAACTGCTGGCAGCAGGGGCCGAATTTCATTATCGACACCACTCCTATGCCAGCACATCAGATGTTCAGGAGTTTCCTCCTTCTTTCCTATGGATTCTGATACCCAAACGCAGATTTCAGCTTTACAGCTCCTGCTTCATGCGGGTCAAAATGGACCTGAGGGGAATCGAACCCCTGTCCGAAAGCCTGTTCCCTGTTCTTCTACTATCATAGTCAGTTATTTGTCATTCCCTCCGCTGCCCGAAAACGGACATCCTGACAGCTTCAGTAGCTTCATGATATGCCCATGCGCGCAAAGCTTAACGCATGTCGTTTCCCGCATCGTCGATGCCGGACTCTTAAGGTGCAGGTGCCCTAAGGCCGACAGCTGCCATTAAGCAGCGTATGCTAAATTGTCTTCAGCGTTTATATTTAGGTTTGCGATTTGACGCATCGCCTGCGGATAGCTTCACCAGCTGCGAGACCCCCGTCGAAACCAGTACAAGCCCTGGTAATATCAGACGTCTGCCCTCTTGGCTAATCTGTAACTAACAGTATAGCTTCCGTAAGACCGTTTGGCAAGCATTTTTTCACATTTTTTTCATTCCTGTTTTTACTAGATCTCCTGGGCTCCCTTACGCCTGCTTCTTTTTACTGCGCACGCCTCCCGGCTTTTAGATTTCCGGAAGAACCCTTGGAGAGCGTCGGCACTTGGTTTCCCGGGCCGCTTTTTGGCTCGGGAAGCCTTAGTACCGTTACGCTCGACAGGAGCGCAAGCGAGTTCTGAAGGGAATCTAAAAACCGGGAGGCGCCACTGCAAAACACTGCAGCCACTCTAAAAGCCGGGAGGCGTCATTGCAAAACGCCGCAGCCACTCTAAAAGCCGGGAGGCGCCACTGTAAAACGTCAGACGTTACGTCGCATGCACATCCTTCCTCTTCAGCCACAAAATCCCAGCCCCGGTAAATACCAGGAAAAACACCAGCGTGCTGACGCCAAACCCCAGAGAGCTGGACACCATATCCTCAGTCTTATTGGCATTCATCCCCATCAGCATCAGGGAATAGGGCCAGAACAGCCCCAAGCCGCTGTTGCTGGCCAGAAGGCCGCCCACGCTTCCCAGAAGCGCCAGGGCAATGGGAACAGCAAAGCTTCGAATGATCATGGAAAGCACCAGCTGAAGCGCTGTGACTGCCACAGCTCCGACGCTTCCCCGCAAAAGCCATATGAGAATCTGCGGATCCGGAAGTCCCGGCAGCCCTACCACTTTACCGGCAGCAAGAAAAAGCACCCACATCCAGAGCTGAAGCAGAAGCGTGCAGCGCACTGCCAGAAGCAGCTTGGACAGAAAGACATCCGCTGCGGAAACGGGCATAGTCATCAGATGATTCCAGTTATAATTCAGGTGCTCCACTCTCCAGATATAGGAGCAGTAAAGCGCTATCAGAGGCGCGTAAAAGAAGTTCGCATAAAACAGGGAGTGCTGGGTCCACAGGGAATACCACTCTGATTTCAGCAGTCCCAGGTTATTCACATAATTGGCTGCCCCCATCACTGTGGGAAGCAGAGGTATTATCAGAAAGGCTGCCCAAAGATGAGAATGGCGCAGCTTTTTCTGTTCGGTTTTTACACAGGCAAACAGCATAATCAGATCTCCTTTCTTACAAACAGATGTCTGCCGGCCAGGTATCCGCCGGTCAGAAGGACCAGCACCAGGCACAGCGCCGCCTGCTTTGGCTCCACATCATAGAAGGTGCTGATTCTGGTGGTTTCATCCCAGTTGTTTCCTATGAAGTGCAGAAGAGAATAATGTCCCCATACAAAGATCCACCGGAAAAGGCTGGTATCCGGAAAGAACCAGGAAAAAAGGCCGATAAAGGAGCCGAAAAGTCCTGCCGCCAGAGGAATGATCTGATTCTCAAACCGGAAGGACAGCATCATCTGCAGCAGATAAATCACCAGGCTCACAGTCACATTCTGAATCAGGAAATACAGGACATGCCGAAGCTGCATAGGCTCGCCGAAGCCATATGCTCTGCCGCAGATGAACAGAAGCATAAGCTCTGCCGCGATATAAAGGACCAGATACAGGCTGCCTGTGAGAAACTTCATATCAAACAGACGCCCCTTCTTTTCCATGGTACAGATAAGCTTCAAGGTATTTCCCTTGATTTCCATATCACAGAGCCGGCTGGCCAGCATAGACAGCAGAGCCGGCAGTAAAATGGTATTGATGATGGACAGATTGGAAAAAATCCACCGGTATCCGTCCATCAGTTCCTCTGCTCCCGCGTCTGACAGAATCCAGGCGCACCAGACAAAGGTAAATCCAAGAAAGGCCAGAAGCAGCAGCCCCACCTTTCTGCGGCGCAGTTTCATCCATTCTGTCTTCCATTCCCGCAGCATCACAGACTTTCCCTCCTTCCTGTCAGGCTCAGGAAAATATCCTCCAGACTCTTCTGCCGTTCTTCGATCCGGTAAAGCCCCGCTCCTCCGGCAGCCAGGGCTGACACAAGATCCGCTGCTCTGTCATCGGAGAGTCCCGGAATCAGAATTCCTTCCTCTGTCACTCTTCCTTCTATCTGCCTGCCTTCCAAAATCTTCAGTGCCGCTGTCCGGTTCATCACCCGGAGCAGCAGCTTGCTCTTGCTGTGCTCGTGAAGGGCCTCCAGCTTATCTTGAAAAATCAGCTGTCCGTGGTTAATGATTCCCACATAATCTGCCATCTGATCCATCTCACTTAAAAGATGGCTGGACACCAGAACTGTGATTCCCATACGTTTCGGCAGCTCACAAATCAGCTCCCGGATTTCCTGAATACCTGCCGGATCAAGGCCATTCGTAGGCTCATCCAGAATCAGAAGCCTCGGCCTTCCAATCAGCGCGGCGGCCAGTCCCAGCCGCTGCTTCATTCCCAAGGAATATTCCCGGGCCTTTTTATCCTGCTGCCGCTCCATGCGCACCAGCTCCAGGACCTGATCCACCTCTTTTTCCGGCGCCTTTTTCAGCGTGCGCACGATTTCCAGGTTCTCTCTTCCGGTCAGATGGCCGTAATAAGAGGGAGATTCAATAAGAGAGCCCGTCTCCCGGAGAATCTCCAGCCGGTTTTTCTGGTTCATCTCTTTTCCGTCTATCCAGGCCTGGCCATCGGTGCACCGGATAAGGCCCAGCAGCATTTTTAAGGTTGTGCTCTTTCCCGCTCCGTTCGGCCCCATAAATCCATAGACACATTCCTTCGGGACTTTCAGGTCCACATTCTTCACGACCTGTTTTCCGCCATAGCTTTTGGTCAGTCCCTTTGTTTCCACAATATATTCCATGCTTTTTTCCTCCTGTCTGAGATAGGAAGAGTATAACGCCCTCTGCTTACAATGCCATGAAGTCTGCCTTACATTTACCTTAAACTTTTCCTTCGGCCAGAGCCGCGGCAGTATCCGTCCGGCTCACTGCCCGCGGAAATAGCGGAAATAAAAAAATCTTCGACGGCAGAAATTTCTTTCTGTCATCGAAGATTTTCTTTTTCAAGTGCTACCTGTCTAACAGCATACCACTTTTTCAGAATCTGTCAATCGTATTTTTAAACCTCCGGCACATCCACACGGCTGTTGAACTTATCCAGAAGCAGGGCGCAGACCACGCCCACCACAAGGCAGACCACGTTGACCAGGGCGCTCTGAACGGAAACCGCAAAGCTGGAGAACGGGATAATCATAACTGTGGCCGCGATTACAATTCCCACAATGCCATGGAAAGCCAGGGAATAATAATGTGTAAACAGGGCGTTGATTGCTTTCGCAAGCAGAATCACAGTCAGCAGAGCGCCGATTCCTCCGGGAATCAGAACGGAAAAATCCAGATGGCCGATTCCATCAATAAAGGGCGTATACAGGCCCAGCGGCATCAAAAGAGTGGAAAAGCTCATGCCCGGCGCAATTACGCTGAGCGCAAGGCAGAAGCCGCAGAACAGATACCAGAAGAAATTGGGCTCAATCGTTACAGATGCCACGCTCAAAGCGCTTAAAAGGGCAAAAATCACAATCATGCATACGATCAGAGAAATAAAAGAACCCTTGCTTCTTCCCTGCTCTCCGGCCTCCCGGAACAGAGACGGCAGCATGCCGCCGATCAGACCGATAAAAAGGCATACGGACGGATCCGGATATTTTTCCAGAAAGAACGCCAGCAGATTAGCGATCCCTAAGAATCCGATGACGCCGCCGATAAATACCGGGATCAGCTTCGGCACATGGGTCTTAAAGTTGGCAAAGGGATGGGAAATCAGCTCCATAATAGGCTTATATACCCCGAAAATCACACCCAGAACTCCTCCGGAGATTCCAGGAAGCACAGCGCCCAGACCAATCAGCGCACCCTGAAAGATGCGGAAAATGAACTGAGCCGGACGAAGTCCGGTTGACTTCTGATTCATAAAATCCTCCTTCATAAAGACAGCCCCTGCCATCACCGGCAGACGCCTTTGTTGTTTAAGATTCGGGTCCTATATTAGCACAATCTTCCTGTAAAGTCCATACCCCCTCATTCATGCTCCCGATTTTCCAGTCAAAGGCTTACTGCTGTGCCAGTCTTCTCAAGACATCCTTCAACAGAACATAAAATCTTTCAAAGGAATCCAGCGGCAGATTTTCCTCCGGCGTGTGGACATGATTCAGTGTCGGACCCACCGCGATAGCGTCCAGTCCGGGCAGCGCGTCAGAGAAAAGTCCGCACTCCAGTCCGGCATGGATTCCTTCCATCTTCATCTCTCTGCCAAAGAGCTCCCGATAGCTTTCCGCAAACACTTCCCGGATTCTGGAATCTTCCTTATAACTCCATCCCGGATATTCTCCGCTGCAGGAAGAAGTAAATCCAAAGGTCTCTGCCAGCAGTCCCAGACGCGCTTTCATCTCCTCCTGAAGAGATGCCACAGAGGAACGGGGCGAGAAGACAAGGACCAATCTGTCTTTCTCCGCGCGGACCACGCCCATATTGACAGAAGACACCACAAAGCCGTCCATATGCATATTGCGGCTCTGCACGCCGCCCGGAGCCAGATACATGGCTGTCACAAATGCTTTCGCATCCTCTGCCGGAAGCGCTTCTGCTCTGCTTCCTTCCTGTCTTTCCACCCGGCATGCAAAGTTTTCTTCATAAGGGGTAATCTCCGCTGCCAGCGTATCAGCCATACCCACAGCCAGCGCTTCTGCCTTCTCTGCCTCTTCCGGGGCTGCGTAAATCAGAGAAGCCATGCATTCTCTGGGAATGGCATTATCCTTGTTTCCTCCCTGGAAATCCACCAGTTTCCCGTCTGTATGCTTCAGAAGCTGCCACACTGTCCGCGCCATCAGGCAGTTGGCATTCTGCCGCTCCTTATCGATATCCATACCGGAATGGCCGCCCTTGAGGCCGGTGATTTCCAGCTTAAGAAGCGTCCCTTCCGCCTCTTCCCGCTTTACAGGTCTGGCACACTCGATCCGAAGTCCGCCGGCACAGCTGACTGTTCCGACTCCTTCTTCCTCAGAGTCCATATTGATCATGATACGGGCCGAAAGCAGAGATTTATCCAGAGCCACTGCTCCGTTCAGCCCTACTTCCTCTTCCGTGGTAAAAACACATTCTACCGGAGGATGCACAAGTTCCTCATCATCCAGCACCATAAGCATCAGGGCGACTGCCACGCCGTTGTCGGCTCCGAGAGTCGTACCGTCCGCAGTGAGTACGCCATCCTTTACGAGCAGCTTCAGCCCCTCCTTAGTAAAATCATGCTCCACACCCGCAAGCTTCTCACATACCATATCCAGATGTCCCTGAAGCATCACAGGAGGCTGATTTTCCGCTCCCGGGCTTCCGGCCTTCTTGATAATCACATTCCAGGCTTCATCCTGATGCACCCAGAGCCCTCTCTCCTCTGCGAATTTTACAAGATAATCGCTGATCCCTTTTTCATTTCCGGATCCTCTGGGAATCGCGCTGATCTCCTCAAAAAAATGAAACAATTTTTCCGGCTGATAGCCTGTGATCTGATACTCCATAAAACTGTCTTTCCTTTCTGCATTCATTTTCCCTGATTATACCAGATTTTCAGGAACATTTCATCTGCTTCCTGTATTTTCCGTTCCTTACTTTTTCCTTAAATGTATGAAAAAGAGATGAAACCTGCGGAGATTTGCTCTATACTCAGATCAGATTTCCGCAGCCTGCGGAAACAGAAAGGCAGGACAATTTTATGAAACACATATATGAATGCAGTATTCTGATAGTAGATGATAATCCCCAGCTTCTGGACATGCTGTTTTCCATTCTGCAGAAGGAAGGTTACCAGTCTCTTTACAAAGCCTCCAGCTGCCGGGAAGCCCGCAGCGTCTTTGCCCGGGAAACTCCTGACCTGATCATTCTGGATGTTATGCTTCCGGACGGAGACGGTTTTTCCCTGTTTCAGGAATTCCGCGCCGCATCGGATATTCCCATCTTATTCCTGTCCGCAAAGGATCAGGACAACGACAGACTTCTGGGACTCGGACTGGGCGCAGACGACTATCTGACCAAGCCCTTTCTTCCAAGAGAGCTGACGCTCCGTCTCGCGGCCATTATCCGCAGAACCTATCTCTCAGGCTCCCATCCCCAAAAGGAAGAGACCGGACTGAAGCTTGGCAGCAGAACTGTATATTTTGAACGGGGAACCGTAGATACGCCCAAAGGTTCTGTCTCTCTGACAGCCAAAGAACTGCTGATCCTGAAAAAGCTCTTCGAGAACCGGGGGAACATCGTGACCTTCGACGCTCTCTGTGACACAGTCTGGGGAGACGGCTACTATACTTATGAAAACACCCTGATGGTACATATCAGGCGGCTCCGGGAAAAAATCGAGGAAGATCCCTCCCACCCCCGCTGGCTTCTTACGGCACGGGGAATCGGCTACCGCCTGGCACAGGAGGAAAGAGCATGAAGGATCTGCTGAAAATCTGCCGCCGTTATATCATGACGGCCGTTTTAACCATATGTTTTGTACTTGGAATCAATATTCTTTTTCTCTTTGTCTACCTTATCCGGGAAAACATGTATAAATCTGAGCCCTACTACTATAACTGGCGCACAGAACGGCTGGCTGAGTCTCTGGCCTGGGACGGGGAGAATTATTCCCTTTTCCCGGAAGCCGCTGAAAAAATTGACGCCGACTATGCCTTTGCCATGCTCATAGACCCGGAAGGCCAGGTGGTGTGGAGCCGCAACCTGCCGGAGGAAATCCCCCTTTCTTATTCTCTGAACGATATCGCATCCATGAGCCGCTGGTATCTGAAGGATTACCCGGTAAAGGTCTGGGAACATCCCAGAGGCCTGTTTGTGGCTGCCCAGCCTAAGAATTCCGTTGCCAAATACGATATGGAATTCCGCATAAGCACCCTGAAATCTTTTCCATCCTATCTGGGCGCTTATCTCCTGTGCAATCTCCTGATGGTCTTTTTGCTGTCTCTTTTCTTCGGCGTCCGGCTTTACAAGTCGCTGAAATCTGTGGCCGGAGGCATTGAAAATCTCCATCTTCAAAAGCCTTTAAACCTGCCGGAACGGGGAATGACTGCCACTCTGGCACAGAAGCTCAACGACGCGTCCATTCTGCTTTTCCGCCAGAAGCTTGCCCTGGACAAACGGGACAACGCCCGCACAGAATGGATCTCCGGTGTATCCCATGATATCCGCACTCCCCTGGCTCTGATTATGGGCCACGCGGACAGCCTGGAACAAAATTCCTCTCTGGATGAGGAGGGAAGGAAAGAGGCCGCCTCCATCCGAGAAAACAGCCTCCAGATACGCAATCTGATTTCCGATTTAAACCTGACCTCCAAGCTGGAATATGATTCCTACCCTCTGCGCCTGGTTTCCTGTTCTCCTGCCGCCCTGCTTCGAAGCCTGGCTGCCTGGCATATGAATAACGGCCTCCCGGAACAGTTCCAGCTGGAACTGAACATTTCTCCTGAACTGGAGCGCGTCACTGTTCTGGGCGACGCGGATCTCCTGACCCGCGCCTTTCGAAATCTCACCACTAACAGCATCCGCCACAATCCTAAAGGGTGCCTGATTCAAATCCGGGCCGGAAAATGCCGCGGCATGACGGAAATCTCATTTTTCGATACCGGACGCGGAATTCCTGTCGCCGTGATAAAGACGCTTTACCGTCCCGTTTCCCGGCCAGGCGTCCATACAGGACAGCCGGAAGAAAAAGGAAGGGCCGCAGAAGGAAAAACATCCAGATCTTCAGCCCCTGCAGCGCCCCACGTAATGGGACTGCGCATCGTAAAGCAGATCGTGGAAGCCCATCACGGAGAGCTGGAGTTCGAACTGCAGAAGGATGTCTGCCATTGCGTAAAAATCCGGCTGCCCATACAGGAGCCGGAAAAAGCGGAACCGGAAAAGAAAAGTCTGCTGCGCAGAGAAAAACCGGCAGCTCCGCGGGAATAGACGCACATACGAAAAACGTTCCAATCTCCGCCGCCTCCCGGCAGCGGGGATCAGAACGTCTTTCTGATGTAATCTGTTTTATTCTCAGAAATATCTGAGGGGCTTATTCAATCGTAAGTCCGGCTTTCTCCAGAATCTTCGGCACATTCTTTTCCGCGCCGATAGCCATAATATGTACGCCGTCGCAGATTCCTTCTTCCTTGATCTTCGCAATCATTTCTGCGGCCATCTCAATGCCCAGCTGAGTGGGAAGACCCTTGATACCCTTTTCCTTGCCTTCAGCAGCCGCTGCAGCCAAACGGTCTATCATATCCTGGGGAACCGCAATTCCCGGCACATTCTCATTCATGTATCTCGCCATTCCCGCAGCCTTCAGCGGAATGATTCCAGCCATAATATGCGTATGGATTCCGGCTTTGTCCACTTCATCCATAAAACGCTTCAGGCTTTCCATATCGAAGATGCCCTGTGTCTGAATATACTGGGCTCCTGCTTCCACCTTCTGGCGCAGCTTGTTGATCTGCAGCGGCAGCGGGTCATAAACCGGAGTCACCACTGCGCCCTTGTAAAAGACAGGCGCGCCGCCCTCAATGGGGTTCCCGCCGCAGTCTTTGTCCGTAGCCTCCATGGCTGTCAGCATATGCAGAATTCCCACAGAATCCAGATCGTAAACCGGCTTGGACTGCTTGCAGTCTCCCACAGTGGGATGATCTCCGGTCAGAGCCAGCATAGTATCAATTCCAAAGGCCGCCGCGGAAAGCATATCGCCCATGATTCCCATACGGCTTCTGTCACGTCCTGTCACCTGGATAATCGGCTCCAGTCCCGCCTGTTTCAGCTTGATGCACAGGCCCAG
>CALWAV010000062.1 GCA_944375745.1 uncultured Merdimonas sp. | reverse complement strand
CCGGAAGTATTAACGTTTTAATTGAGAGAAAGTTGAAGGAGGAAATCTACAGTGGCTAATTCAAAATTCTACGGAACAGGCAGAAGAAAGAAATCTATCGCCAGAGTGTACCTGGTACCGGGTACAGGAAAGGTTACGATCAATAAAAGAGACATCGATGAGTATCTTGGTCTTGAGACCCTGAAGGTTATCGTTCGCCAGCCCCTGACAGCGACCGAGACCGCAGATAAATTTGACGTGCTGGTAAATGTACGCGGCGGCGGCTACACCGGACAGGCAGGCGCTATCCGTCACGGCATCGCAAGAGCTCTGCTTCAGGCAGACCCGGACTACCGTCCGATCCTGAAGAAGGCCGGCTACCTGACACGTGACCCGAGAATGAAAGAGAGAAAGAAGTACGGTCTCAAAGCCGCACGTCGTGCTCCCCAGTTCTCCAAGAGATAATTTCTGCATTGGCAGCATGCCGTGCAGCAGTATATACAGAAAGCCTCTGCCCATGTTCATTACATGGAGCAGGGGCTTTCTGCATTATATTCTCATTCTCTGAAATCTCATAGAATCTTAAGGCTTTTCCGGCAGAGAAATCTGAACGGTTAATCCATGAGGCACAGAATCAGAAAAATGTATAGTCCCTTTATGGGCTCTGACAATCTGTTTTACCAGCTTTAATCCCAGACCGTGTTCTGTCTTTGCGCCGCTGTTCCGGGTGCTGGAAATATCCTGTCCCTGGTTCAGCTGGTCAAGGAGTACGGCAGAAAGCCCGGTTCCGTTATCCGACACGGTACAGAGACAGTGCCCGCCCGTTTTGTCCACAGAAAGGACGATTTTGCAGCCCTGGGGATTATGGGTAATGCTGTTCTGAATCAGGTTATCCAGCATCCGCAGGAGAAGGTCGGCATCTCCGGAGAGGTGAATGGACTGTCCCGGATGAATTTCGGAGAACAGAAGCTCATACTGCCCGGGCAGGCCGTTGTTCAGCACTTCGCTGACGGCCTGCCTGCCGGTTTCTGCCAGATCCACGTCTTTGAGGCAGACTGCCTGGAGGGAATATTCCAGTTTGGTAGTCAGATTCAGATCATCGATCAGTCTTTTCATTTTTTCGCTTTCCCGGCGGATAATCCCCGCCTGTTTCCTTGCTTCCTGTGGAAGAAGTATGTTGTCTTCCAGTTCGCTGGCATACCCGAGCACCATGGAGAGCGGTGTGCGTATGTCATGGGATACGCCCCGGATCCACTCGGCTCTTGTGTTGTCCTTTTTGGTCATATAGGCCGCCGCCCGGTTCAGTCCTGCGTTGATTTCAGCCAGCTCTCCCTGTTCTTCCAGATGCAAAAGTCTGCCATGGCTCAGAGCCTGAATTCCCTGCAGCACCGGAGTCATGGCTTTTTCCACTCTGCGGGTATTCCTCAGCATTAAAAATGAGATCAGGAACAGATTGAACAGGAAGACCGCGGCGCCTCCTCCCAATAGAATTCCCATATAAGGCCAGTTCAGAACATAGTAATATTTTATCAGGGTCCGGGGCGGAAAGCCTGCCACCATCAGGCTTCCATCTTCCCGGGCCCAGACCTTTACCGGATAATCGTCCAGATACCAGCGGCTGAAGGAGGCAATGTCTGCGCTTGTGTAGGAGCGGGGCAGAGTTTCCGGCAGATTCTGCTGCCAGATCACAGTTCCGTCCCGGTCCATAAGCATAGCCCAGGCGCTGCTTTCCTCCAGCAGGGAAAGGGCGGTATCGTCAGCAGTCCAGACGCCATTCTGGAGCGTTACATGATCGGAAAGATCCTGGATATGGAAAGACTTATCAGAGCCGCTTATGCTTCCAGACACCATAAGCAGGAAGAGCAGTGCTATATTGATGACGATAAAAAGCAGCACAATTCGAATTGTGGATAAAATGTACCGCCGGAAAAAACGCTGTACAGGATTCATGATGCTGCCTCCTTCAGATTAAGACGGTATCCCAGACCTTTTACCGTTATCAGGGAAACCGGCTTGGAAGGGTTTTCTTCTATTTTTTCTCTCAAATGCCGGATATGAGTGGAAAGAGTACTCTCGTATCCCTGCCAGAAATCTCCGCATATGGTCTCACACAGGATTCCTGTGGTAACGATCCGCCCCGCGTTTTCATAAAGCTTTTTAAATAACAGGAGTTCTTTGGCGGTCAGCGAAAGTTTTTCGCCGTTTTTCCATACTTCCGCGCTGGCCAGATCTACAGTAGAAGCGGCCAGTTCGACCTGGCGCTTCTGTTCCGGGTAAGCACGGCTGAGAATGGCCCTGGTCCGCAGAAGCAGCTCTTTGGGCAGAAAAGGCTTGGAGAGGTAATCATCTGCCCCTGTTTCCAGGCCCTCAATGCGATCCTCTGCTTCTCCCCGGGCGGTCAGCATCAGAACAGGGACACGGCTTGTACGGCGGATCTCCCGGAGTACAGCAAAACCGTCCATCCCGGGCATCATAACATCCAATATGATGAGAGCTGGCTGCTGCTCCCGCCATAGCTGAAGAGCCGCGGCTCCAGATGAGGCAGTAAGAAGATTGAGGTATCCGGCGTGCGTGAAAATAGAACGCAGCATTTCCAGTAAATCCGGGTCATCGTCCACCAGTAATATTTTGTGTTCTTCTATAGCCGTCCATCCTTTCGTTATCATTCGTTATCTGTATTATACCCCTCAAAACTCTGCCCCGCCATTCTGTTCCGGAAATCTCAGAGATAAATTAAGGATGGCTCAGCGTTAATTTAAGGTGAAAATGGTATTCTGCAGATATCACGAAAAGGAGGTACTCGTCTATGAGCGGTTCTTTCCATTGTTAGTTGATTTCAACGCAAAAAAGTTCATGAAACAATACTTTAGCCTTTAATAAATCAAAACTGCTTCTGCCATACATGATTCTTTTTATCACTTTGATTTTATTAACACTTCCTTCTGCTAAACCGTTATTGTAAGGATATGTGATTCCATTTTTTATTGCTTGTAAATCTTTTAACACGCCTTCAACAAATGTTTGTAATTCAGGTATATCATATTTTTTTGCACACTCTATCCAGTGATCTATTTTTTCTGGCTTTTTAGAAAATATCACGCTGTGAAAATCTTTTACCAGGGAATATAATCCACTCAGTTCAGGGTATTTTTTTAATGCCTGCTCATACTGCCCTGCTGTAATTGTTGTAATATCTTCCAGCTTTTTATAAATCAACTGGCATAAAGACTTCCTCTGAATGACTTCCGATGGATTTTTATCCTGTTCTTCCTGACGATGCATTCGTGTTCTTTCCTTTTGCATGAACATTCTGAGAGATGCTACGCTGCCGGTGTATCCTTTTTCACAAAGAATTTTGTGAATCTGGGGATACGTTAAACCTTTGCTTCTAAGCTCTATGACATCTTTTTCATACGGCGCTAGTTTCCCTGGAATCCGTACATGGTAATGGCCATTTATTACAGAATAATCTGGATTCAAATAATTTTGTATTGTTTTATGGGTATGATGCATCATGGTGGCAATCTGTTCAATCGGATATCCGGATTGGGCAAGCTTCCTGGCTTCATCGACCTCCTGCTGCTTTTGCCTTACCGCTAATTGATGTTGCCTTTCCCTGCTAATCGTTTTATCCTCTGGAATCTCTTCTTCTGGAATAGCAAGGTATTTCCGCACTGTTGTAGGGCATGAATGCAACAATAACGCGATATCCGCTACAGTTAGTCCTTCTTGCCGCTTTTTATGAGCAAATCGGATCCTCAATGATCGGTTTGAAGTATTATACAAAGCCTTCATTTCTTCCGAAATTGTTTCTGTTACTGGAATCTCTATCCTTGCAGGGAATTTTCTGATCATATATTTATTAATGGCTTCTGAAAGACCTTTTATTAAATGAAAACGGTCGCTGATCTGTATCGCACCGGGATGCACGTTTGCTGCAGCTGACGAATAAGTTGACGCTCCGTCTCTTGATACAACTTGAATATTGGGAAATGTAGAAAGCCAGTTTCTGACATCTGCTGTTTCTCTGGATGGGATCAGGTCAAATTTCTGAAATAGAGGGTTGAGTTTTGTGTGGAAGGGGAAGAGTATAAATGAGGCTAAATCCGAGTCCCTTGCGTTTGAAAAACGAATATAAATAAACCGGGCGTTCCCTGCTTACGCGGCCTTAGCTGCATACAAGCAAGGAACACCCGGCTTTTTCGATCTGCCTTTTTACTCCATCGCTTCCCTGTATTCCGGAT
>CALWAV010000061.1 GCA_944375745.1 uncultured Merdimonas sp. | reverse complement strand
TGTCGAAGCGGATTACCGGATCGCCCGGCTTCACCTTGTCTCCCTGATTGGCGAGAGCCGTAAAGCCCTCTCCAAGCATCAGAACCGTATTCAGGCCGATATGTACCAGCACTTCCTCGCCGTTCTTAGTCTGGATTCCGAAAGCGTGGCGCGTCTCGGGAATCATGACGATCTCACCCTCTACCGGAGCCACTACTTCCTCTCCTGTGGGCTCAACCGCGAATCCCACGCCCATCTTGCCGGAAGCAAAGGCCTCGTCCGCCACATCCTCCAGACGGATGCATGTCCCGTCCACCGGGGCCGCAATCTCGGTTTCTTCTCTTTTCAGAAATTCAAACATCACTGTTCCTCCTGCTTTTATGTTGGTCGGATATTCTGTCTTCAGCTTTTCCTGTTCTGCTTTTCATAAAGACGCTCCAGATTCTTTGTCGCGTAATCCATGTGTGACTGCATCAGAATCTCCGCTCTGTTCGCATTATGCTCCTTGAGCGCGTCCAGAATTGCCTGATGATCCGGCACCGCGGTATTGGGGGCCCCATCCACAGTCTCGACACCCTTCCAGGTGCTGTACTGCGTACTGTAGAACAGCTCCTCACAGAGCACATAGATGCTCTTTAAAGCACTGTTCCCGGTGGCTTCTGCCAGCCCTCTGTGGAAAGCCCTTTCCTCTACCGAGGCATTATCCTCTTCCTCCATGAGCCGTTTCATCTTATCGATGCTCGCCTGAAGCTCCTCAATCTGCTGCTCCGTAATATGCTCCGCTGCCTTCTTTACAATGTACACTTCCAGCACCGTGCGGACATCCATAATCTCAAGCAGGGAAATCTGGCCCGGCACAAAGCTTTCGCAGATGTTTGTCACGATCTCGTCAAAAGTAAGCTGGCGCACATAACTCCGCCCATTTCTAAGCTCCAGAATATTGTTATCCACCATAATGCGGATCGCCTCTCTGATAACTGTACGGCTTACTCCCATGCTTTCAGCCAGCGCCCGTTCCGTCGGCAGCCTTTCGCCGGATTTCAGTTCCCCGGACCGAATCTGCGCATTCAGGTGCTCTACCACCACATCCGACAGTTTTCCTTTTTTAATTGGTTTGTTTTTTACCCCCATAAATCAGTTCCCGCGCCTTTGCCCTTTATTTTCTATTATACCCAAATTTTCCTGTCAGTCAAGACGGTTCGGTACAGCATTCCACCTGCTTTCTGCGGTAATTTCCGCATGTTCTGTCCAGTGTTATTCCATCATTTTCCAGACTTTATGTCAGCCGCCCAGGTATGCCTTTTTGATCTCCGGACTGCTGATCAGCTCCTGGCTGTCTCCGCTCTGAACCACGCGGCCGTTTTCCATAACGAACGCTTTCTGGGAAATAGTCAGCGCCATATACGCATTCTGCTCTACTACAATAATCGGAATCTTCATTTCCTGATTTACTCTCACGATGGTATCAAACATTTCGTCCACAATCACGGGCGCGAGACCAAGGGAAGGCTCGTCGCACATCAATAGCTTGGGATCGCTCATGAGGCCTCTCGCGATGGCCAGCATCTGCTGTTCGCCGCCGCTCAAAGATCCTGCTTTCTGTTTCTGCCGCTCCTTCAGGCGCGGGAACAGATCGTAGGCCATATCCAGCTTGCCTTTCAGCTCTTTCGCGCTGTATTTTTTGCTGTAAGCTCCCATTTCCAGATTTTCCAGCACGGAAAGCTCCGGAAATACCTCACGTCCCTCAGGAATATAGATAACGCCCTTCTTTACCACATCCCAGGTATTCAGGCTGCTGATAACCTCGCCTTTAAATTCAATGGTTCCCTTTGCCGGATGCACAAGGCCCATGATGCTTTTCATCAGCGTGGATTTTCCGGCTCCGTTGGAGCCGATGATTGCCACGATCTCTTTCTCGCCAATTTCCACAGACACATCCATCAGCGCCTGAACCTCGCCGTAATAGGTGTCGATACTTTTAATGGAAAGCACGTCTAACTCCTCCTCTCCTATTCTGCCTTGAACCGGGAGCCCAGATAAGCTTTGATTACTTCCGGATTATTTACCACCTCTTTCGGTTCACCCTCCGCTATCTTTGCTCCAAAGTTGATAACCGTGATGTAATGGCTGATGCTCATTACCACGTCCATGTTATGCTCGATTAAGAACAGATCGATTCCGGAATCGTAGACATCCTTCAGATGCTGGATAAACTCCTGGCGCTCGGAAGGATTCAGGCCCGCGGCCGGCTCGTCCAGCAGAATCATTTTCGGATCAATCATCAGCGTTCTTCCCAGCTCTGTCATCTTCCGAAGGCCGTAGGGAAGCTCGTTTACCATATCATCCTTATGGCTGTACATGTCAATCTGCTTCAGAATCTGCTCCGCGTGGGCGCGCATCTTTTCCTCTTCGTCCTTTGCGCGCTTCGTGTTCCACAGGAAATTCACAATTCCCTGGGAGGTGTTCTTGTGGGCTCCTACCATCAGATTCTCAATCACGGACATCGCGCCGAACAGCTTGATGTTCTGGAATGTTCTTCCCAGTCCCAGCTGGGCGATTTTATGCGTGGGCATAGCGCTGATGTCTTTTCCCGCGAAAGTAATGGTGCCCGTGTCTCCTTTCAGAACACCGGTAATCAGATTGATAGTCGTAGATTTTCCGGCTCCGTTGGGTCCAATCAGAGTATGTATCTGTCTCTCCTTTACGGTCAGAGACAGGTCATCCACCGCCACCAGACCGGAAAAGCGTTTTGTCAGATGGCTTACATTTAATATATCACCCATAATCTCATCCTTCCTTTCTGCTCTTCAGCCCGGTCTTTCTGGCAATCCATTTTGCCAGAGACGCGATTCCTGCCGGCCAGCCCTGGGGCAGCTTGATTGCTCCGATAAAGGCAATCGTATAGAATACGAGCTGGTAGTAATCACCCAGGAAGCGGAGAAGCTCCGGAAGCATGGTTACCACAATCGCTCCGATGATGTTTCCTCTTACAATTCCGATTCCGCCGATCATCAACATGATTACGAAGTTGATGGAGAAATCAAAATTGAAGGTTGACGGGTTCAGATAGCCCATCAGGTTTCCGTAGAGAGCTCCGCCGAGAGCCGCATAAATAGCCGCCAGCGTAAAGGCCAGAATCTTAATTTTCGCGATATCGATGCCAAGGGACTCCGCCGCGTCAGGATTGTCGCTGATAGCCTTGAAGGCTCTTCCCCATTTGGAACGGACAATCCGGGTGGAGAGCCAGAACATCAGCAGCATAAACAGCAGGAGGAAATAGTAAAACGGGATTCCCCGCTGTATCTGAATGCCGAAGATGCTGAACACCGGCACATTGGTCAGACCCTGGGCTCCTCCTGTCACGGAGGTGGTGTTGTTCAGAACCAGTCTTACAATCTCTCCGAAGGCGATGGTGGTCAGGGACAGATACACACCCGAGATACGAAGGCTGGGGTAGCCAAGTCCTCTTCCGATGAGGAAGCCTACCAGAATGGCAGCCACCAGTCCGATCCACGGGGAAAGTCCCAGGCGGGTGCTTAAGAGAGCGCTGGTGTAAGCTCCTACCGCCATGATACCCGCGGTACCCAGATTCATATTTCTGGTCAGACCAGTGATGAAGTTCAGTCCGAATACAATGATAATGTTGATTAACGTCTGTCCGAACAGGCTCAGGTAATAGGTGCTGTTAAACAGCCAGGGCAGAATCACTGCCGCAATCAGACATACGATACTGATGATATTTTTTCTGCTTTTCATGTGCGCGCCCTCCTTATGACTTCTTGCCCAGGATACCGGTGGGCTTAATCAGAAGGAAAATGATCAGTACCAGGAACGCTACCGCGTCCTTATATACAGAAGGAATTACCAGAACGGAAGCGCTCTCAATGAGTCCTACCACGATTCCTCCCACGATACAGCCCGGAAGGAAACCGAAGCCTCCCACTACGCCTGCCGCGAATCCCTTCAGACCGATCATGCTGGCCATGCTCAGAGAAACGGTATACAGCGGAATTACCATGAAGCCGATGATCAGACAGATGACAGAGCTGATGGCTGCTGTAATGCGGATGTTCTGCTTTACATTGATTCCCATAAGCTCAGAGGCCTTTTTATTCTGCTGTACACAGCGCATTGCTTTTCCTGTCTTTGTGGTCTGCATGAAAATCTGCAGCGCCGCCACTACGATAACCGCAATCACGATAATATAAACGTTTGACTTGGCGATAACCAGAGAACCGATATGTACCGTGCCGGTCATCAGGCCGGGAACCGTAAACGGAGCGGAACCATACAGAAGACGAATCAGCTCGTAAATCATTTTACCGAACAGAATCGTTCCCATAATAGTAAAAATCGTCGTCATTTTACGAAGGGGATTCAAAACTACGGTAGCCATCAGGAAACCTACCAGAATCATTACGACAATCGAGAGGATAAAGCTTACCGGGATCGGAAGTCCCATTTTTGTGAAAAACAGGCCGGCAGCCACATAGGCTCCCAGTGTAATAATCTTATCGTGGCTGAAATTCAGAAGACCGGTCGCATTCCAGATCAGAGAATACTCAATTCCGACCAGAGCGTAAACAAAGCCAAGAGCCGCGCCGCTTACTGCCAGCTGAAGTATTGTATTTAACATAGTGTCATCCTTTCCGAAAAGACAAAGAGGGAGTCTCTGCCATGTTCCGCAAGAGAACTCCCCCCTCGTTCTCTGATTTTTAATAATCTACGCTCAGCTGCTCCAGCACAACAGGTGCCACAACGGAAGAACCGTCATCTGCAGTCGTAAGCTCCATCTGAATCAGTGAGCACTCATGCATCAGGTTATTCTGATCATCACAGTTATAAGTTCCAAGCACAACCTCAAGTCCCTGAATCTGTGACAGGCCGTCCTTGATGGATGCGGAGTCGATGCCGCCGCCAAGCTCTACAGCCTGGATAACTGCCTGGAATGCTCCGTAATAGGTAGCTCCGAACAGCTCTCCTGTCTCGCCGGTGTACTCAAGGAAGTCTGCCGCATACTGCTGTACCGCTTCTCTGTCGCTGCTCTCTACGTACTCACCTACGCCATACCATCCTTCCAGCCACTCCGGCTCGCACAGGTCGATGTACTGCTGTACGGCTACGCTGGAAGAGGATACGATAGGAAGCTCGCAGCCCAGCTGATACATGGTTCTGGAGATCATCGCAAGGTCTACGCCGTTTGCCCATACGAACAGGCAGTCAGCGCCGGAGTTCATCAGGCTTAAGATCTGTCCGGATACGTCAGTGTCGCCGGTATTGTAAGCCTCTGCGCTGTAGGGGATTCCCTGCTCCTCAAAATACTCGGAGGCTACTGTCATTCCGCCGCTGCCATAGTCATCGCTGCAGTAGAAGATTCCCACATTGGTGGCGTTCAGGGATTCCACGCAGGCCTGTGCGCCGATTGCAGCCGCATAAGTATCGTTGGTACGGCAGGTATACAGATACTCAAACTGATCCAGCAGATTGGGGCTGGTTCCGCCTGAGATAAAGGGAACCTGGGCCGCGTCTACTGTGTCGCCTACCGCCAGAACCAGAGTAGAGCCGTGAGGTCCGAGAATTACCTGACAGCCATCACTGATACATCTCTGAACCGCGTTCAGGGCTCCCGCCGTCGTTCCCTGGGTATCCTGCACATCAAGCTCAATCTTAATGCTTCCATCAGACTCATTATACTGTTCCAGGGCCATCTCCAGAGCCTGCTGCATTCTCTCTCCTTCCAGAGGAGCATTGCCGGTGATTCCGGCAGCTACGCCGATTCTCAATACATCAGACGCAGGAGCGCTTGTCTCCGCAGAATCTGTACTTGTGTCTGCCGTGCTCGTGTCTGTTGTCGTGTCTGTGCCTGCTCCGCCGCATGCGGCCAGCGATACTGTCATTGATACAGCCAGTAACAATCCCAATACTTTCTTTTTCATACCTCTTCTCCTTTTCTGTAATTTAAAATGATGCGTAACTGACGTTCTCCGTCAATTTCTTTTTATTGTGAATTTTCACACATCCTTCTCTAGCTGCCTTCTGCTGTCAGAAACAGCTTCAGGCCTTTTTTCTCCCGGAACATCCGGAAAGCCTCCTCCCAGTCCTCCAGTTTCAGATGATGGGAGGCCAGCGGCGCCAGCTTTACCAGCCCCTGCTGAATCAGCCGGATTCCCTTTTCCCAATTCAGATACCGGGAGGCCATGGAACCGCTGAAATGAATTTCTCTGTAGCAGATGGTCTCAATGTCAAAGGTTACCGGCTTTCCTGTCAGGCCTATCTGGCAGTACCAGCCCCGCTTCTTTACCAGCTCCATGCCGGTCCGTACCGCGGCTTCACTGCCGGAGCATTCCAGCACCACGTCGGCGCCATAACCTTCTGTAAGCTTTTCTATCAGCGTCCCCAGATCCTCCCGCTGAATATTTACGGTATAATCACAGCCAAGCTCTTCTGCCAGCCGAAGCCGGTCTGCATCAGCGTCTGTTCCGCTTACGATTACCCGGGCCCCTTCCGCCTTTGCCACCTGCGCCGCCATCAGGCCTATGGCTCCCGGCCCCGATACCAGGACCAGATCCCCTGCCTCGATATGGCAGCAGTCATATACCGCATGTGTGCAGCATGCCAGAGGCTCCAGCATGGCTCCGGTGAGAAAATCGATATCATCCGGAAGATGATGCAGATTGCTTTCCTTTATCAGCGTGTATTCCGCGAAGGCTCCGTTATACCAGTATCCCAGGCTCTTCTTGCTGATACAGAGATTATAGAATCCCATCCGGCAGTACCGGCATTTCCCGCAGTAATCATAGACTGCTTCCGATACCACTCTGTCGCCCGGCTTAAATTCCGTGACTCCTTCTCCAGTCTCGGTTACTATTCCGGAAAACTCATGTCCCGGGACCACCGGCGGACGGACCGCAATCGCGATGTCATCATTATAAATATGTAAGTCTGACCCGCAGATGCCCGCCTCCATTACTCTGACCTTTACCTGGCCCGGACCCGGCACAGGCTCCGGAATCTCACGGACTTCCATGTTTCCGGGACCCTTCTGATATTTCACAAGTGCTTTCATGGATTCTGCCTGCCGTTTTAAGATTTTTATGATCTCATAAATTCTCCGCCGTTGACGTCTATGGTCATTCCGGTACAGAAAGATGAAAGATCACTTGCCAGGAAGTATACCGCATTGGCCACATCTACGGCTGTTCCCAGCCTGCCAAGCGCGATGCCTTCCGGTGTGTCTCCTCTTCCTGCCGTCATGGCTGTGGCAATCTGTCCCGGGGCCACATCGTTTACGCGGATTCCAAGAGGACCGCAGTACCGGGCCAGAGCCTTTGTCACCGCCAGAATTCCGCCCTTGGACGCCGAATAATTGATGCCGGCTTTCCAGCCGCCCACCTGTCCGGCCTGGGACGTAATGTTGACGATTGCTCCCTTCTTTTCCTTCTCCATATAGGGAAGTACCTTCTGGCTGCAGAAAAATGTTCCTCTCAGGTTGATATTCATCATCCTGTCCCACCGCTCTACTGTCATATCCGGTATCCTTGTGGGATCCAGAATGCCTGCGCAGTTTACAAGAATGTCAATGTGGCCGCTTTTTTCATAGACCTGTTTCATGAGATTCTCGATAGACGCTTCATCCGCGATGTTGACCTCCGCCGCCCAGGCCTTTCCTCCGGAAGCCTGAATCTTCTCTGCCGTCTCGGAAGCGCCTTTCAGATTGATATCGGCTGCCACCACTTCTGCTCCATGCTCTGCAAGCACTTCACAGCAGGCACTGCCGATTCCGCTTCCGCCTCCTGTGACGATGGCGGTCCTGCCTTCAAGATTTCCCATGTCCATACTCCTCACCTCCGCTGCTTTTCCGAAATTTGGTTTTTATTCTTGTGTTTTATATTAGTTCCCAAATCTATTATGTGGTTTTTAATCCTGTTTGTTTGGTTTTTTCAGAGCCATTTGCAGTTTTTTCTCGTTTTGGTTTTCTCGGATTTTTTGATAATTTTCACAAACATGACCTCGTTTTCCTTAGTCTATCAGGTAATTTTTATATTTGCAACTGGTTTTTTAAAAACCAAATTGGTATATTTTTCACAATCTCTTGGTTTCTATTTTATTTATTCAAAATTTTAGATTTGGTTTTTTATTTTCTCACTCCTGTGAATCTCACATTTTTTCTGACCGATTTTAAAACTTTCCCCGTTTTCTGCGTCTTCCGGGGATCTTGGTTTTTTAAAAACCAGATTTTTCTGGTTTTTACGCCGTCTTCGTGTTTTTATATTTATTCATTTTAAATTTATATTTATTCATATAATATTTTTGAAATTCCCATTTTTACTTTATTTAAGCCATTTTTGGCTTTTTAAAAACCTTTTTGTTTTTGCATATTTTCTATTGACATCCTGGTTTTTCGATCATAAAATCCAAATTATCAAAGGTATTAAAAAACCAAAATTGTACGAGCAGCTAAAATTGCAAAAAATATGTAATGTGAGGAGGATTTTTTATGGATCAGTTTCTCGTCAGAAAACGCAACCCTATCTTATTCCCCAAATCAGCAGATGACTTTTATCAGCAGCTGGACGCGCTGAAAAGCGAGCTGAAGACTCTGATTGCAGATCATCCGGCGGGAAAAGACTTTTATCTGGACGCTTCCGCAGGCATCGCTGTGGATCTGCGCTCCTGGCTGGCCCAGTGGGTCCTGACCGATATGGTAACACCGGAAGAGATCGGAAAAGCTTCCGATGATCTTCTTTCCTTTACCGAAAATATGGGCGGACAGACTGCTGCCGACAAGGCCCGTGCCGAGATCGAAGCCATCGCTTCCAGCTCTATCCGCAAAATGTGCGATATGACAAAGGCCGGAGAAGCCAATACCGTATGGGGGCATGATTACGCTTCCGGACTGACCTATTCTTTAAGAAGAGGAGCCCGGTGGGTCACAAGCAATCCCTGCAAGATTCAGGCCTTTAAAAAGGATTTCCCGGAGCACTACCAGGACCTGGTGGCGGAAATCAAGCGGGAAAACGCCGGCGCGGACGCTTCCGTGATGGCAGCCCAGATGTTTACCAAGGTCTGCGCCATCAGCGCCAGAGCTCTCTATCCTATTTTTGAGGCTACCAATAAAGAATATGGCTTTGTCTGCATGCAGGTAGACCCCAGAGAAGTGAAAAACACAGACGCCATGATCCGTCAGGTGGACTTCTGGTACGAAGCCATGAAAAAAGAACTGGGCGTGGAAGAGCCCAACGTAGTCTTCAAGCTTCCGGCAGTGGAACCGGCTTTCAAAGCGGCTGAAGAGCTTCTGAAGAAGAACTACAAGCTCTGCATGACCCTGAACTTTACTCTGACCCAGCATGAAGCCTTCGCGGAGATCCTGAGCAAGGGCAGCAAGCCCGGATATCTGGTTCTGATGGCCGGACAGCTGGACGACCAGATCGCGAAAGAGCTGGAGGCAAAGGGCGTGGCTGACGCGAAGATCATTGCGCGCCACGGCTCCGAGGCTGTCATTCGCAAGTCCTACAAGATGCTGGCTGACAAGGGATACAAAAATCTTTCCATTATGACTGCGGCAGTACGCGGACCCTGGCATATTCAGAATTCCTTCGCTCCGGTGGAGGGCGCCACAGGAATGATTACCACGGTTCCCGGAAAGATCAAAGAGTTTGACGAAAATCCGGCTCCCATCGCTTCCGTGATGGACCAGCCCGTAGAGGAAAAATATCTGGAAATCCTGAAGACCAGCGATGTATTTAACAAGGCTGTCTGCACTCCGAAAGAAGGACTGCTGACCTGGGAGAACATTTACGATTATCCGCCCTTCGTGGCATTCTTCAACCAGTTCACCGCAGCCTACCAGGAAATTGAGGACGATTTCAAATGAAAATAGAACTCCCTTTTGGAAAAGAAAAACGAGAACTGTCCATCCCGGATGAAAATCTTCTCCAGGTGCTGACTCCCAACGAGACAGCACCCGGGCTGACCGGGACAGAGGAAGTGGTGAGGGCTCTGGAGCACCCCATCGCTTCTGACCGGCTTCGGGATTTGGTGAAGACCGGCCAGAAGGTGGCTATCGTCACAAGCGATATTACAAGGCCCATGCCCTCTTATCTGGTTCTGCCTCCTGTCCTGAAGGAGCTGAACGAGGGAGGCATTCCGGACAGTGACATCACCGTAGTGTTCGCTCTGGGAAGCCACCGGGCACACACTCCGGAGGAAATGAAGAAGCTGGTGGGGGAGGAAGTATACAGCAGGGTCACCTGCCTGGATTCCAAAGACGATTTTGTACATATGGGAACCACCAGCCGCGGGACTCCCGTGGATATTTTCCGTCCGGTAGCGGAAGCAGACGTCCGTATCTGCCTGGGAAATATTGAGTTTCACTATTTCGCCGGCTACAGCGGAGGCTCTAAGGCCATTATGCCCGGCGTCTCCACAAGAGCCGCCATTCAGAGCAACCACTCCCGCATGGTGCAGGAGGAGGCAAAGGCCGGCGCTCTGGAAGGCAATCCCATCCGGGAAGATATCGATGAGGTCTGCGAGCGTTTCGTTCCAATCACCTTTATCGTCAACGTGATTCTGGATGAGAAAAAAGTGATCCGCCGCTGCGTAGCCGGACACTTTATCAAGGCCCACCGGGAGGGCTGCCGTTTTCTTGACACCCTTTACAAGGTGTCTATCCCCAAAAGAGCCGATATCGTCATCGTATCCGCCGGGGGATATCCCAAAGACATCAACCTGTATCAGGCTCAGAAGGCTCTGGACAACGCCAAGCACGCGGTCCGGGACGGCGGTCTGATTCTCTGGATCGCCTCGGCAAAGGAAGGCCTGGGAGAAGGGGTTTTTGAAAAATGGATGACCGGCCACGAAAAGGCCAGCGACATGATCGAGCATATTTCCCGGGAATTCCAGCTTGGAGGCCACAAGGCAGCGGCGATTGCCATGGTTCTGGAGAAGGCTGACATCATTCTGTACAGTGATCTGGACCCTGCGTTTATCCGCAGCGTTCATCTGACTCCCTGTTCAGACCCCCAGGAGGCTCTGAACGAGGCTCTGGCACGTTACGGAAAGGACGCGTCCGTCATCGTAATGCCTTACGGCGGTTCCACTCTGCCCTGCGTGCAGTAACCGCCCTGCGTACAGCAGCAGCCGATTGAGACATTGAACACCCATTTTCATTTTAACTATAAACATAAAGAGAGGAAGGTATTGTACTATGGAAGCAAAAGAATATGTAGAGAGCCTCGTAGAGAAGGCCCGCGCAGCCCAGAAGGTTATCGAGGGATATACCCAGGAGCAGGTAGATGTACTCTGCCGGGAAATCGCCAAGACCGTCTATGACAACGCGGAAATGCTGGCTAAAATGGCTGTGGAAGAGACCCGCATGGGCGTTTATGAAGATAAGGTTACCAAGAATAAAGGAAAGGCCCGCGTTATCTGGAACGATATGAAGGGCGGAAAGAGTGTAGGCATCATCGGCCGCTATCCGGAGAAAGGCATTATCGAAGTAGCAAAGCCCATGGGCGTTGTCGCTTCCATCACTCCGACCACCAACCCCATCGTTACTCCCATGTGCAACGCCATGTTTGCCGTAAAGGGACGCAACGCGGTTATCGTAGGACCCCATCCCCGTTCCAAGGCCTGCAGCTACAAGACTGTAGAGCTGATCAATGAGCGTCTGGCAAAGCTTGGCGCGCCGGAAAACCTGATTCAGTGTGTACCGGAGCCCACCATGGAAATCTCCGGCCTTCTGATGCAGACCTGTGACGTGGTTCTGGCCACAGGCGGCCCGGGCGTGGTAAAGGCTGCTTATTCCTCCGGAAAGCCCTCCTACGGCGTAGGCGCAGGAAATGTACAGTGTATCATGGACGAAGATGTGGATTACGCTGAGCATGTGCCGATGATCATTGACGGCCGCTGCTTCGACAACGGCATCATCTGCTCCGGCGAGCAGAACGCTATCACTCCCGCCTCCAAGGTGGATGAGCTGATCGCCGAATACAGAAAGAACCGCGGCTATGTGGTAGAAGATCCTGCTGAAATCAACGCCCTGCGTGACGCCATGTTCCCGAACGGCGTCATGAACAAAAACCTTGTAGGACAGTCTGCCCTGAAGGTAGCGGAAGCTGCCGGCATCAAGGTTCCGGAGGACACCCGCGTGCTTCTGGTTAAGGCTCCGGCCTACGGCAAGGACGACTACTTCTCCAAGGAGAAAATGTGCCCGGTTATGGCTCTTTACACCTACAATACCTGGGAGGAGGCCATCGCCATCGCGGATGCCAACCTTTCCGTGGAAGGCCGCGGACACAGCGTAGCCATCCATTCCAACAATCAGGCCCATATTGAGCAGGCTGCAGAGGTTCTGCCCGTATCCCGTTTCCTGATTAACCAGGTATGCTCTACCAACAACGGCGGCAGCCTGCTGAACAGCCTGTCCGCGACCACTACCCTGGGCTGCGGAAGCTGGGGCGGCAATACCTTAAGCGAGAACGTAAGCTGGAGACATCTCTTCAACGTAAGCCGCATTGCCACTGTAAGACCCGGCGCCGTAGCGCCCACTGACGAAGAAATCTGGGGGTAGAACAATTTGAAATTACTGGAATACAAGGCAAAAGAACTCTTTGACAAATACGGCGTTCCTACCATGAACGGCTGCGTCATTGATTCCTCCGAAAACATGGAAGAGGAAATTGAAAAGGCCGGCCTCTCCTATCCTGTGGTTGTAAAAGCCCAGGTGCAGATCGGCGGCCGCGGCAAAGCGGGAGGCATCCGCTTTGCCGACACACCTGAAGAAGCCAAGAAACACTGTGAGGATCTGCTGTTCTCCGAGCTGCGGGGCTATAAGGTAAACCAGCTGCTGATTGTGGAGAAATCCGAAAACAACAAGACCGAGCTGTATCTCTCCATCATGCTGGACCGCCTTACCAAGTGCCCGATGATCATTTTCTCCGCAAACGGCGGCATGGAAATCGAGCAGACCGCCAAGGAAGATCCGGACAAGATTATCAAAATCACCGTGGATCCCTTTGTAGGCATCAAGGATTATATGGCAGAGTACCTGCTTTCCAAATCCGGCATGGACCGGAGCTATAAAAAACAGCTGACCGCTATGCTGAAAAAGCTCTATCAGCTGTTTATGGAGTACAGCTGCATGCTGGTGGAAATCAATCCTCTGGTCATCAACGCCGACGATCAGCTGGTGGCCCTGGACGGAAAAGTGGACATTGATGACAGCGCTCTGTTCCGTCTCCCCGACATTCAGGAATTTGCGGAAAAGCTTCAGCCGGATAATCCGCTGATCAAAGAAGCAGCTTCCTTCAACTTCCTTTACATTCCCATCGAAGAGGGCGGCACCATCGCGGTGGCTTCCAACGGCTCCGGCATGCTCATGAGCTGTATCGACCTGATTTCCAAGGAAGGCATGAAGGTAGGGGCGGCTCTGGATCTGGGCGGCGGCGCTACCGCGGACCGCATCAAGGAAGCCATGCGCATTCTGTTTTCCACTCCCGGCGTGAAAGCCGTTCTGATCAATATCTTCGGCGGTATCACCCGCTGTGATGAGGTGGCCGGAGGCGTAAAACTGGCTCTGGAAGGCCAGCATCAGGATAAGATCGTAGTAGTCCGCATGGAAGGAACCAACAAGGACAAGGGTCTCGCAATTATCGACAGCATCAAGGATGTGGACATTGTATCTGTACCCGGTTTGCGGGAATGTGTAAAAGCTCTTGCAGATAGGAGGGACAGACTATGAGCATTTTAATCGATGAGAATACAAAACTGATTGTACAGGGCATCACAGGCCGCGAGGGCTCCTACCATACCGAGCAGATGCTGAATTACGGCACCAAGGTGGTAGGCGGCGTCACTCCCGGAAAGGGAGGCCAGGAGGTCTGCGGCGTTCCCGTATTCAATACAGTAAAGGAAGCCATGGCTGCCACAGGCGCCGATGCGACTGTAATCTTCGTTCCGGCAAAGTTTATGAAGGATTCCGTACTGGAAGCCATCGACGCAGGCATGAAAATGATCTTTACGATCGCAGAGCATGTACCGGTACATGATATGATGTTCTGTTATCATCTGGCAAAGGCCAGAGGCGTGAAGCTGTTCGGCCCCAACTCTTTCGGAGTCATCTCACCGGGCAAGACGAAAGCCGGCTTTATGGCAGGCTACTTCTTCTCACCGGGAAATGTGGGCGTCATGAGCCGAAGCGCCACCAACTGCTACGAGACCGTGAAAATGCTCACCGACAACGGAATCGGCCAGTCCACCTGCGTAGGCGTGGGCGGAGACATGATTCCCGGAACCACCTTCGTGGAGCTGCTTCCTGACTTTGAGGCAGATCCGGACACCAAGGCTGTCGTTATCATTGGTGAAATCGGCGGAAGCGAAGAAGAGCTGGCCGCCGCTTACATCAAGGAGCATTTCTCCAAGCCGGTGGTAGCCCTGATCGCAGGAAAGAACGCTCCCAAAGGCCGCAGCATGGGCCACGCCGGAGCCATCGTATCGGCTGATGGAACCGGCAGCGCCGAAAACAAGGAGAAGGTGCTGCGGGAAGCAGGCGTACATATTGCTGACAGCACCCAGCATATTGTGGACATTCTGCTGGAGCTGAAAAAAGAAGGCAAGATCTGAGCCACACCCTGCGGTATGTTCCTTCTTTATGTTTTATATATTTTGCCGCTCTGCGGCTGAATATAGCCTCTTTTAAGCATAGTTTGCGTGTAAAAATGAGAGAATCGCTTATATTCATCTGATATGATGAGTAAGCGATTCTTTCATGTTATTTTCAATTACTATATGAAGCTAATATGAGCATACATACATTACAATAAAATTCCCGCAAACCACGCTACTCCCAAAAGCGTGAAAGCACATGTAACCGTAGAAATTGCCACAGCCTTTGATGCAAACAAATAATCACCACCATATTCTCCGGCAAACATCGCCACAGCAGACGAAAGACTCATTCCCATAAGTAAAACAGCTATCATTTTACATTCTACCGAAATCGGCATTTTCCATAAGCAAATTCCTACAGTTACAGGTATTATACATTGCTTAACTATAACAAGTTTCAAGATATGAATTCCTTCTGCCTTACTGCTTATTTTAATATTACGATACAGCATTCCTCCTACAAGCAAAAGAGCTAATGGCGAAAGACAGTTAGATATCTGATTCAACGGATCAAAAAGGAATTTGGGAATCGAAATTTTACAAAAAGAACATATCATACCTAAAATTACAGCAATAATACCTGCACTTTCACAAATACAGGCTTTTATATGCCTGTTTCTTGCCTTCTTTCCAAAAATACCATTTCCCAAATACTGAAGAAGTATTCGTGTAGCAATTAGAAACATATTTGCCAAGAGAACTCCATACTCTCCATACAATCCATTAATCAGAGGTATCCCTATCAGCCCTCCATTACTAATAACCAAGGCATATTGAGTAATATTTTTTCTATCCGTATTCATATTATGACACGGAACTTTTTGCATAACAATATACAAAATTACTTCCACCAAAATTCCCAGCAGAACCATGGTAATAATGTCCTGTATATGTTCATATGAAAAAGATAATATACATGAGCAAAAAATATTTATAGGTAAAATCAATTTATTTACCAATTTCGACAGTGTGTTGATACTACTTTCATTAAGTATATTTTCTTTCCGCAATATACAGCCACAACATATCGTAATAATAATCGATAACTGTACCGTGACCATTGTGTTGATCATATTTTATCTATTCCTCCAAATACTCCTGATTTTTAAAGCAGCCGCCAAATGACGGCTGCTTTTACTTCATAAATTTATTTCTAATTCTCCTCTTCTCTGTTTTGTTGGAATTTAATAAAATCACGATACCAGTAATAGCTCTTTTTAGGAATACGTCTGCATTCATTATCATAATCTACATGTACAAGGCCATAACGTTTTTCATATCCATTAATCCAACTATATAAATCCATGGTACTCCATACATAATAGCCCTCCAGATTACAACCTTCTTCTTTAGCTTTTGCAAAATAGTCCAAATACTCCTCTAAGAACGCAATTCTTTCATCATCATTAATGGTATCATTTTTAGCCAGTTCTTCAAACATACCGTGTCCATTTTCAGTAACAAATACCGGAATATTGTTATACTCATTCTTCAAACGCATTAATGCGTCATAACCGCATTTAGGATAAATTTCTCTACCCCATGGGTTTTTGCGCGTTGTAGGATCCACATCTGGTTCAAAAAATCCTTTAACCGTTACCCCTTCAATAGCATTACTGTTTTTCGGATCATTGTTTACTACCATCTTAGTCTCCCCGGATTCCCACGGTTTAACTACTTTACGGGCATAAATATTATCGCCAATCCAGTCAACACGGTACTTAGAAATTAACTCCAAATCCTCTTTTTGCACAAAAGATAAGTCAACTCCCAATTTTTCCAATGCTTCCTTCAATCCATCCGGAAATTTTCCTAGAACCGCAGCTCCAATTAACCATCCGTGGAAAAACATGTTGGCATATTTTTTAGCCTCCTGATATTCTGGTGTATCCTTCAAAATATCTGCTCTGCTGGCTCCAGAATTTACAATTCCAATCTTTGATTTCAACCCCAATTTTCTAAACTCTTTAATTGCAAGAGCGTTTGCTACCATATTATGGTAGCAAACTTTTACCAGGTTTTGCACATCTCCCACATGATTAGGAGGATAATTACCAGTCAAATATCCACAGTAAGAATTATGATTCGGTTCGTTAATAGTTGCGTAATAAGGAATTTTATCGCCAAAAATCTCAAAACATCGTTTACAGTATTCTGCAAATTTTGTAATAGTCTCTCGATTTTCCCATCCTTCAGCTCCTATGTAGCTCGGAAGATCGTAATGCAGTAAAGTAACATTAGGTACAATTCCATATTTTTCGCATTCATTTAATACATCCATATAAAATGATACCGCAGCCGAATTCACTATTCCATCATCTTTCGGAAACAGCCTCGACCAGCTGAAAGAAAAGCGAAACGTATTCTGGCAGCCTTCTGCAAGCAGTTTTATATCTTCCTTGTAATGATGATAAAAATCACAAGCCACATCCCCTGTTATTCCTTTATAATTTTTGTCACTATGTACAAAATCATCCCAAATACTTGGACCTTTTCCGTCCTCATTCCAGGCTCCTTCACACTGATATGCAGCAGTCGCCGAACCCCAAAGAATTTTGTCACCATCTTTAAATTTTTTCATGTCAACCTCCTAGCGAAAAAGCTCTTTTTCCAGTTACTTTCAATACAGCCTTTGTAGCCAGGAACGAAACAACCATACCTATCAGTGCTGTTATAATAGCCACAAATACGTAATGCGCATCTCCATTCTGATCTACAAAAAACAGTAATGTCAACCATCCTGGGCAGCCACCATGTACAAACGTCTTTAAATGAAAAATTCCAGCAAACAAACCCGCACATGCCGCTCCAATTGCATGACCTATCATACACTTCGGATGAGAAATCAACTGCCCATAAAAAGCCGGTTCCGTTACACCACAAAGAGCAGTTACTCCAGAAGATACTGCAGCAGCTTTCTGTCCTTTATCTCTTATTGTAGTTGCAAAAGCCAGTGTTGTTGCTCCAATGCAGATATTAGAAATAAAGCCAATAACAATGGTCACAGGATTGTAGCCTAGTTTATCAAGCAATTCCAATGCAATCGGGTGCAAGCCTTTGTCCAACCCAAACATAACCATATAAGGATAAATAACTGATAACAAAGGCAGAGCCACAATACCCAGAGTATTTGATACCCATAATACAAAATCAGCTACATAACCACTTAACAAATTACCCGCAGGCGCAAGTATTATCAAGGTAACAGGTGTTACAATAATCATCGTTAAAATAGGCTTTAAAAAATACGCCAAGATACTTGGAAGAATTTTTTTAAGTCCTTTATCTACATAATACATCAAAATTACGCCAAGAATTACCGGCAAGATTGTAGAACGATAATCCACCTGTGGAACTGTGATTCCAAAAATGTCTATAACCACCCCACTCTCGAAAGTCGGTGCAATTAAAACCGCGCCCAGCATTGCCCCCATAATAGGCTGCATTTTCAACTGTATCGCCATGGTGTAGCCAATATAAATAGGCAGGAACTTAAAAGCTGCATCGAAAATATTCAGCATCCACTGGGCAGTTCCACTGTCTACAGAGACACCAAAATAATTTACAAGCAGATTTTTGATGGCCAGAATCATGCCGCCTGTAATAAGCGCCGGAATTACCGGCATAAAGACCGGCGCAATAAAATTACTGAACTTCATTAAATAATATTGAAAGTCTCGTTTTTCATCTCGGATGGATACTGTCTCTCCTTCCTCTTCTTCCTCCGAATCTTCAACGTAGTAATTCCCGTTACTTTTCCATCCTGATACCTCGACAAATTTATTGTAGGCATCGTGTACATCCGGACCAACAATGATTTGTATAGTTCCAGCCTTTTTAACAATTCCTGAAGAATCCGGCAAAACTTTTAACGTCTCTTCATCAATCAACTCCTTGTTTTTATATGAGATACGGAGCCTAGTTGCACAATGAGCAACATTAGTAATGTTTTCAATCCCGCCCATACATTCCAATAATTTTTCTGATAGTTCTTGGTACTTATCCATAAATTAAATATACCCTCCTTTTACTATTTTAAATGGGAACCTTATATTCTGCAGCTATAAGGCCCGAAACGCGCGTTTCTGTTCCATTTATAATTGCTTTTGTTATGAAAGCCTCGCCAGATGAATCAATAAATAAAACATTTCATCATTACTTAATTGATAATTTTTTCGCTTCCTGATAATGTCAGCAATCCCTTTTACGCAAACCATTTCTCCCTGATAATCCTCTTTTAGTTCATTCAACATATCACTGAATATAGAAATTTTATTATCCACTTTTTCCATTTCTATTCCTTGTAGTAAAAAGCGACAGTGTATAATAAAACGATCATATGCTGTCTCATTTTTTAAAGATTGAAAGTGTTCAGATACATATTTTTGAATTTCCTCTAATATAGAAGTTATTTCGTATGTTTTTTCCATTTCTGAATTCATTTCTGCATTCAATATATGAAGAGCAATAAAACTGGCTTCTGAATTATTCAACTTAATATCTAAGGAATTGCGAATCATTTCAACTGCTTTTAAAGCAATTTCGTATTCTTCTTTGTATAATCCTTTAACATTCAGTAATAATGTATCGTCAAAAATAATATTGTTTTTTATGCGTTCAACAGTTGAATATATATGATCTGTTAATGTCACATAAATATAGTCATTAATCTCTTTCTGTGTCTGTTCTTTTATCAAGCGGATCACCCTGTCAGCCAGAAGTATAATCTGCATAGGCGTTTCCTGTACTATTTTCTGAAATTTTGATGTGGTTGCCTTATCAAGCCTGAAAATTTTTTCAATTTTTCTCTCATCAATCTCATCATTTTTGTGAATTCCAAATCCGAGACCACCGCCTAATAATATTACTTCTTTCCCTTTGTGATCCTTAGCTAAAACACTATTATTATTAAATATTTTTATAGCTATCATAATTCTCCCTAAATCGTTTCCAAGATAAAATCTCCTACTTTTATTTTTCCCATTTTTTTCTTTATTCTTATCTTTCGATTTGTCACCAACACAAAAGTAGTTACATCATATCCCTTATCTCTGATTAATCCAAAATCCACTTTCATCAGTGGTTCTTCCACAGATACCCGGGCACCTATCTTGGCTAATGCAGTAAATGGCTTACCCTTTAATTCCACGGTGTCAATGCCAATATGAATCAGCAGTTCCGTGCCTTCAACCCCCTTAATTCCAATTGCATGTTTTGTAGGAAATATCATAGTTATAATTCCATCTATTGGACTGCACAATTCATCTGAAGCCGGAAGAATTCCTATGCCGTCTCCAAGCATTCGCTCAGAAAATACCGGATCCTCCACTTGTTCTAAAGAAATCAATTCTCCATCCAATACACTATAAATATCCATATTAATTTTTCTCCTTTCACTTATAAAATATGTTCAGTCATTAAAAATTCAAGCTAAATATCATTATTGAGCGACTAAATAAAATTTCCATGTTTATACAGCTTTAAGCATGTTTTCGGCCTACTATATATTGGATTGTCAAATGTTTTTATTACCATCAATATTTTCCATACAATAAAAAAGAGACCTATTTGCACTTTTCTGCAAATAGGTCTCGCTTGAAGTATCATTACTATCAATAACAATCCTATTACTTTTTCTGTTTTATAAGTATATTATCGCTTGTTTTCAGTTATTTGTCAAGAATATTTTTATCTTTTCTTAATAATTTATGCTTCCACTCTCTCCGTGTACACCTTGATCTTCGGCTCCGTTCCCGAGGGCCGAATCTGGGCCTGGGAACCGTCCTCCATCCAGAGCTGGAGCACGTTGGAAGCGGGAATTCCGTCGATTCCGTCCTTGTAATCCTTATAACGGATGACTTTGGAGCCGCCGAATTTCATGCCCTCCGGGCTCTGCAGGCCTTCCCGGATGCGCTTCATGCGCAGATCTGCCTCTTCGCCGGTGAACTGATACGTTTTGAGGGTCGTCTCATAGTGGCCGTAAGCCTTGTACAGGTCTTCCAGATAATCCCACAGAGTCTTTCCCTGGGCCTTGCAGGTATCGGCCAGCTCGCAGAGAATCATGGCTGCTCCGATGCCGTCCTTATCCCGCACATAGCTTCCGATCATATAGCCGCAGCTTTCCTCAAAACCGTAGACAAACCGGTCTTCCTCTCCGGCCTCTTCCAGCCGGCACACCGCTCCTGCTATCCACTTGAATCCGGTGAGCGTCTGAATCACTTCCGCGCCGTAATGCTCTGCGATCCGGTCCGTCATGGAAGTGGTCACGATAGACCGCACCACCACGGGCCGCTCAGGAAGAGTGCCCGCCTGCTTCCTGCATTTCAGAATATAATCCAGAAGGATAACGCCTACCTGGTTTCCGTTCAGTCTTTTATACTCTCCGTCCTTTTTCGCCACTACGCCCAGGCGGTCACTGTCCGGATCTGTGGCAATCAGGATGTCTGCATCCGTCTTTCTGCACCATTCGATGCCCAGCTCCAGCGCCTTCGGGTCCTCAGGATTCGGGTAAGGACAGGTGGGAAAGTCGCCGTTTGGCTTGGCCTGTTCCGTCACAATCTGCAGATTCTGAACCCCGATATATTTGAGAATACTGGTCACACAGCTTAATCCTGCGCCGTAAAGAGGCGTATAGACCACCTTCAGATCCGACTCCAGCTTCTTCTTCGTGCGCCTGCGGATAATGGCCGCCAGGAAGGCCTTAAGGGTCTTCTGATCGATGAAGGCAATCTGTCCGCTCTCCAGAAAATCTTCAAAGGTATGGGGATCTTGCGCTTCTGATTTGTCAGCGGCCCAGATAGCTTTTTGGATGCTGTCAGCCGCCTCACTTGTCACCTGGCAGCCGTCAGAGCCGTATACCTTGTAGCCATTGTACTCCCTGGGATTGTGGCTGGCCGTCACGCAGATGCCCACCGTGCATTTCAGATGGCGCACCGCAAAGGAGAGGGTGGGCGTGGGGGAAAGCTTCGGGTAAATATAGGCTTTTACCCCTTTCAGCGCCAGCACTCTGGCTGCTTCTCTCGCGAATTCCTCCGAATGATTTCGGCTGTCGTAAGCAATCGCCGCGCTTGGATTCTCGCTCTGCTCTTTCGCGTATGCCGCCACTCCCAGCGTGGCTTCCTGTATGGTTTCCAGATTCAGATGGTCCGGCCCCGGTCCCATGGTGGCACGGATGCCGCCCGTTCCAAATGTCAGATTCATTTCCTAATACCTCGTTTCTTTTTTCCTATGGCCGGACCAACGCGGCAAAAGGACCGCTCCGGCTTCATCCCGCTGTAGATACCAGCAGCTTCAGTTTTCCTTCTATCCGATAGAAATCCATGCCTTCCGGAAGCCAGATGCTCATGCCGGCGCCAAGGCGCAGACTTCTGCCTCCCCCTGTGAGGACACCCTCCCCTTCCAGTATCAAAAGGGAACGGAATCCTTTCCGGGTATCTCCTTCCAGACTCGTTTCTATCTTGTATAATTGTACCACAAAATAGGGACATTGCACCAATAAAGTTCTGGAATAACCATTTTTCTGTAATCTGGGGCCCATGGGATGATGACCCGCCAGGGGCGGCATGAAGCCCGCCACCAGGGCGGCCTTGTCGATATGGAGCTCCCGTTTTTCATGAAAAGCGTTTTCGCGGTTGTAATCGTAGACCCGGTAGGTCACATCGGAGCTCTGCTGAATTTCGGCCACGGTGATTCCTGCCCCGATGGCATGGAGCAGTCCGGCCGGAATATAAAATACATCCCCTTTTCTGACCGGCACCTTCCGGCAGACCTCCAGAATCGTCTGATTTTGAATCCGCTTCCGGAATTCCTCCGGGGAGATTTTGTGCTTCAGCCCATAATAAAGATATGCGCCGGGCTCACAGTCCAACACATACCACATCTCCGTTTTTCCGTTTTTATGCTCTCTCTCCCGGGCAAATTCATTTCCCGGGTGGACCTGGACAGACAATGCTTCCCGGGCACGGATGATTTTGATCAGAAGCGGACAGTCCTCCAGCCCTTCATGGAGCCAGGACAGCATCCAGTCCTCTGTCCCCCAGATGTATTCTTTCCGGATAGGTTCCAGTTTCTTCGGGACCGCTTCCGTTTCTCTTTTCTTTTCTTCCCTGGCCTCCGTTGTCATAACTTTCGTTCCCCTTCCGGTCCCATCTGCCGCTTTCGTCTACCGCTGCGCGAAATCTCCTGTCTCATAATGCTCACAGAACCACTCATAAGTCTTCTCAAGCCCCGTCTCCAGGTCGATCTGCGGCTCCCAGCCCAGGGCCTTGATCCGGCTGATATCCGTCAGCTTCCGGGGCGTGCCGTCCGGCTTGGATGCGTCAAAGACAATCTCTCCTGTGTAGCCGGTCACCCTTTTGATCAACTCCGCCAGCTCCAGGATGGTCACTTCTTTTCCATATCCCACGTTGAAAAACTCGTCTCCGTCATAATGGTCCATCAGATACAGGCAGGCGTCCGCCAGATCGTCCACATTGAGGAACTCCCGGAGGGGCTTTCCGCTTCCCCAGACCGTGACGCTGGGAGCGCCCGACAGCTTTGCCTCGTGGAACCGGCGCATCAGCGCCGGAAGCACATGGGAATTTTCCGGCGCGAAGTTATCATTGATTCCATACAGATTGCAGGGCATAACACTGATGTAATGGGTGCCGTACTGGCGGTTATAATAGGCGCACATCTTCAGGCCGGCGATTTTCGCCAGCGCATAGGCTTCATTGGTCTTTTCCAGATAACCGGAAAGCAGGTATTCTTCCCGGATAGGCTGGGGACAGTCTCTGGGATAAATGCAGGAGCTTCCCAGAAACAGCAGCTTCTTCACCTGATTTTTAAAGGCCGCGTCAATGACATTGCATTCTATCTGAAGATTTTTCATGATAAAGTCCGCCGGATAGGTGTCATTGGCATAAATGCCGCCCACCTTTGCCGCGGCAAGAATCACATAGTCCGGCTTCTCCTGGGCAAAAAACGCTTCCACATCCGCCTGGCGGGTCAGATCCAGCTGCTCATGAGTCCTGGTCAGAATGTTTGTAAATCCGGCCTTTTCCAGTCTGCGCACCAGCCCGGAGCCCACCAGTCCCCGGTGCCCGGCCACATAAATTTTCCCATTCCGGTCAAGCGGCTCTGCCGTGCATACCCATTTATCCATTCCTTCCTGATTCTTCTGTTCTGCAACTTTCCTATTCATCATTCTGTCCTCCCCATCTATGATGTTCCGTTTCTATTTCAGCACGCCTTCCGTTCCGCCGCGCCGCACCAGTTCCATATCGTGCTCTGTCATGAGCTTTACCAGCTCATCGAAAGAGGTTTTCCGGGGATTCCATCCCAGAAGCTCCCTGGCTTTAGTGGGATCGCCCAGCAGAAGATCCACCTCCGCAGGCCGGAAAAATTCCGGCGACACTTCCACCAGAACGCGGCCGTCAGCCACATTGATGCCTTTTTCTTCCACGCCGCTGCCTTCCCAGCGCAGCCGGATTCCCGCATGGGCAAACGCTGCCTCTGTAAATTCCCGGACCGTCCGGGTCTCCCCGGTGGCAATCACGAAGACCTCCGGCGTGTCATGCTGCAGTATCAGCCACATGCATTCCACATAATCCTTTGCGTAACCCCAGTCGCGCTTTGCGTTCAGATTTCCCAGATAGAGCTTCTCCTGGCGGCCTGCCAGAATATTTGCCACTGCCAGCGTAATCTTTCTGGTCACAAAGGTTTCACCCCGGCGCTCAGACTCATGATTGAAAAGAATGCCGTTTACGGCATACATCCCGTAGGCTTCCCGATAATGCCGGGTAATCCAGTAGCCGTAAAGCTTGGCCACCGCGTAAGGAGAACGGGGATGGAAGGGCGTGGTCTCCTTCTGCGGAATCTCTTCCACTTTTCCAAACAGCTCTGAAGTAGACGCCTGATAGATCCGGGTATTCTCTGCAAGGCCGGCAATGCGGACAGCCTCCAGAATTCTTAAGATCCCAAGTCCGTCTGCGTTTGCGGTATACTCAGGCTCTTCAAAGGAGACAGCCACATGGGACTGGGCAGCCAGATTATAAACCTCGTCCGGCCGGATTTCCAGCATCAGGCGGACCAGATTCATGGAATCTGTCATGTCTCCGTATACCAGATGAAGGCCGTCTCCCTTTTTCTCCCGCTCCTCCAGAAGATGGGCGATGCGCTGGGCTGTGTTTGTGGAGCCCCGGCGGAAAAGCCCGTATACCTGATATCCCTTTTCCAGCAGAAATTCCGCCAGATAGGATCCGTCCTGTCCTGTAATGCCTGTGATCAGCGCTGTCTTGTTCATTTGTTTGGTTCTCCTTTTTGTTTTCTGTTTTATTCCCGCGGGCAGTGAGCCAAGCGGACGCGCTCGCGCGTCCATTTGGCGAACGCCGCGAGGGTCAAATACCCCGATGCTTGCATCGTTTCTAGTTTGATGCCCCGTATGCTTGCATCGGGGTA
>CALWAV010000060.1 GCA_944375745.1 uncultured Merdimonas sp. | reverse complement strand
CGTAGACTCCCTCTTCCAGGAGCTGTATCTGTTCCTGAGAGCTGTCGATGCCCGCCATGCGGATGGAGCCGGAAAGGCCCAGGTCCTTCACTGCTCTGGCGGCGCCCACGGCCGAATACTCATTCAGTCCCACAATCATGTTCATATCGGGATATTTTTCCAGCAGGCCGCAGGTAAGCTCATAGGCTTTATCCGTGTCCGAATCGCAGAAGACGATCTCTGCCACCTGTTTCTCTGCTTCTCCCAGGCCGGCCCGGAAACCCTCTTCCCTTCCAAGGGCCGTGGAGCTGCCTTTCACATGTCCCACGATTCCTATGACCGTGTTTTCATCCGCGAACTGCTTCATATAGCTGCCCATCTTATAGCCCAGTTCATAATTATCCGTGGCTACCACAGCTGTTCCTGCCTCTTCCTCCATAGTGGAGTCCAGAAGAATCAGAGTAATCCCCGCCTCTTCTATCTGCCGGGCATAGGGAAGCGTCTCTTCACTGCTTCCGGGAGCAAGAACGATGGCATCCGGCTTCTCTGCCACCGCTTCCAGAATCATTTCGTTCTGAAGCTCTGTATCCTGCTCCTTCTCCGGACCTGTGACGGTCAGGACCGCGCCTGATTCCTGGGCTGCCATCTGTCCTCCCTGGGTAATGGAGGTCCAGAAATCCGTGTCATCCATGGCCTTCTGTATCATGACAATCTCCACGGGCCGGGAAGCCGCTGTCTTTCTCTGCCAGCAGACGATCCCGATGGCGGCCGCGGCCAGCAGGAGAAAGCCTGCCCCCAGAAAGCGCAGCTCAGTTTTCTTCCGTATCATTCACCTTCCCCTTTCTTCCGGGAAGCCGGACGGTGGCCAGCGTTCCCTTTCCCGGCTCACTTGCAAAACTCAGCCCGTATCCCAACCCGTAGTACAGGCGGATACGCTCATGGACATTCTGCACACCCACGCCGTTTGACTTGGTATCCCGTACATGCTTTTCAAAAATGTGTTCCAGGGTTTCCTGATCCATCCCCTTTCCGTCATCCCGCACCTGAAGGATGATATCACTGCCGTCCCGGAAACCATCAATTCGAATCAGGCCTTTTCCCTCTTTATATTTGATGCCGTGATAAATAGCGTTTTCCACCAGGGGCTGCAGCACCAGCTTGACCGTCTCCTCCTTCCGGATATCCGGATCCACTTCTATTTCATATTCCAGCTTATCCTGATAACGCATTTTCTGGATGGTCAGATAAGCTTCCGTATATTCGATCTCTTCCTCAATGGTCACAACCTCCCGCTCATTGCTGATGCTCCTCCGCAGAAGACGGGCCAGGGAAGAGGTCATTTTCACTACCTCCTGATTCTTTCCCCATTCCGCCATCCAGATGATGGAATCCAGCGTATTGTAAAGAAAATGGGGATTGATCTGAGACTGGAGAACCTTCAGCTCGTACCTGCGCTTGTCCCTCTGCTCCTTCTCGCTCTGTTCCATCAGATTCTGAATCTCCCGGGTCATGTTGTTGAAGCTGCGGCTCAGGCTGCCGATTTCATTGTTATCCTGAACCTCCGGGGCCACATGGGAAAAGTTTCCCTTTTCCACCTCCTTCATGGAGAGCTCCAGAGATTTTAAGGGCTTTGTGATTTCATCGGACAGCAGATAAGCCATGCCCATGGCAGCCGCAAACAGCACCACTGCCACCAGAAGATAGGTAATCCGGGCCTCATCTGCCCCTTCCATCAGCTCCGAAACATACGAGACGCCCACTACCGTCCAGCCGGTGTTCTCTGAGCGGGAAATGGTATAAAGCCTGCCATCGTCCGTCAGAAACGAGGCTTCCTCCGTCTCCATGACCTCCGAAAGCAGCTCTTCCTTCATACCGCTGTAAATCAGCTGCTGCTGAGGATGATATACGATTCCTCCATCCTCATCCAGAATATAAATATACCCCTTTTTTCCAAGGCTGATCCGCTCACACAGATCCCGGATGGCATTATAATTCAGATCCACGAAAAAGACTCCGTACACCCCAGGGCTTGCATTGCTGGTTATGCTGCGGCTCAAGGTCACGACCCAGTCGTACTCTCCGGCGATTGCATTCTGCACGTGGGAGGTGGAAATAACAGCCTGCCCCTGAGCGCTCAGGGCCTTCTGATACCACTCCAGCTCCGTGATCTCCGTATGGGGATTCAGGCTGTCGGTTCCGTCATTGATTACAGCCCTTCTTTTGTCCGGCAGAAGGGCGATGTTCGTAATGTCCTGGCGGGTATCTGAGACCGTCTGAAACACAGTGACAATCCGCTCCCGCAGCTGATCGGCCCGTTCCACGGTGAGCATTCCCGAAAACAGATAATCCCTCACATCCGAGCTGCTGGCCACAATGAAAGAGATATTTTCCATATAGCTGATATAGGAATCAATGTCGTTATTTACCTGCCCAATCAGCTGAGAAGTATATTCTGTGGAATTTTCCAGTACAGTCTTCTCTGTATACTGCAGCGAGGTAATAAAATAAATGAGAAGCGCAAATACCACAAGCACACCGAAGGATACGATGATTGCCGTGCGGACGCTTCGGAAACGCATCAGCAGTTTTTTCTTCATCGGTTCTTCTTCTCCCTGGCATACTCTGTCGGTGTTTTGCCTGTGGCCTTCTTAAAGGCCACACTGAAATAATGGGGATCGGAAAAGCCCACTTCCTCTGCCACCTCATAGGCTCTCTTCGAGGTGTTTTCCAGCAGATCCCTGGCCTTCTCCATCCGCTTTTTCGTCAGCGCCTCAATAAAGGTCTCACCGGTGTGAGTCTTGAACAGGGTGCTGAAATAACTGGTGCTCATGGCAAGATAGCTGCAGACAGAATTCAGGCTTACGTCCGTGTTCATATAATTCTGATCTATGTATTCCAGAGCCCGTACAGCCTGCTTCTTTCCATAGCTGTCCCGCCTTTCACCCAGCAGCTCGGAAATGCTGCAGCAGATGGAAATCACATCTGTGGCCATATCCCGGAGGCGCTCATAGTTGTACAGACGGTTCATCAGCTCTTTTTCCTCTTTCAGCACCTGGCTTGCCTGCTCCTCCGTCAGATTTGCCGCGTTGATTACCGTCAGCAGCAGGTTCTGCATATAAATAATCGCACGGTTCTGGGAGCTGCGCGCTTCCCGGAGCTCCTGGGCAAAATCCCGGATGGTCTCCTCGACGCCTTCCTTATCCCCTTCCTTCACATGCTGAAGGGTTCTGACCGCCCAGTGGGACACATCTACCGTCGCGCTGTTTTCCGTCTTCAGAAGACTGGCCCGGAGTACCTGGTTCCCTCCCAGCAGCCATTTCAGTTCCAGAGCTCCTTTGGCCTTTTCATAGGACTGGTAAAGTCTGGAGAGTTCTTCCACCGCCTCACCGGTGCCGGCTGTGGTCTCAATCAGAAGGAGCCTCTGAATGGTTTCCCGCACCTCCTCAAGGGACTCTTTCATGCCTCTCTCCAGTTCCTCTCTGCTGCTGCCGCAGAATATCATGATGGTCTTCCCATCCATATTCTGAAAGACAACACCCAGTTCTTTCTGCTCAATCAGCTCCTGGGCGATATTGCAGATGGAAAACAGAGCCAGCTCGTCCCGGACTCCTGGATACTGGTCCACAAAGGGGGACAGATCATCTCCTTCCAGAACTGCCGTATTAAAAACAGTACCCGGAAGAGAAATCTCCAATTCCTTCATTTTCTCCTCCAGGTACTCAGGCCGCTCATCTCCGCGCAGAAGGCTGTTCAGGAAGCGGCTGCGCAGAAAGGGCCTGTTGCTCTGATAGGCCCCTTTCAGCTTTTTCAGTGTTTCATTTTTCGCATGCATTTCATCCAGGCTGGCTTTGGCTTTCTCCAAAACCTCCGTCAGCTCCGCAGGAGTAACGGGCTTTACGATATATTCCATAACCTGATACCGCACCGCCTGTTTTGCATATTCAAACTCATCGTAGCCGCTGATAATGATCGTCCTGGTATCCGGACAGTTCTCATGAATGTAGCGGGCCAGTTCAATCCCGTCTACATACGGCATGTAAATATCCGTGAGAACCAGGTCCGGAGGGTCCTTTCGGATAACCTCCATGGCCTCTTTCCCGTTCTCACAGCTTGCTGTCAGTTCAAACCCCATTTCTCCCCAGTGAATGTTTTCCCGGATCGCTTCCCGGATCAAAACCTCGTCATCCACCAGCAATACCTTATACCTCAATGACTGCTCCCCCACTATATTTTTTAATCGAGCAGACTGTTAATCCAATCTACGATTCTGTCAAAAAATCTTGTAATAAAATTGCCTACCTTCTCTGTGTCAATATTGTCCAGATTAAGGCCCATTCCCTTCAGCTTCTCATAGAGCTGGGAAGCCTGCTGGGCCAGAGCGTTCACATCGATATCCAGCTTGCTGATTTTATTCATCAGCTCCACCAGCTTCGCCACATCCTCATCCGACAGATTAATATTGAATTCCGCCATGGCATTGCGGATAATTGTCTCGATATCCTCGTCGCTGTCCACGCCCTGCTCAATGATCTGCTGCTTGATATAGGCTACGATATCAGAAGCTGTCTCAGAATCCCCAAGCACATCTCCAATCTCTCCTGTCACCACCAGCTCATTTACTGCTGTCTCAAGGGCGCTCTCATCCACGGAGCTTCCTGTCATGTCCGCATAGCCCTTCACCGCTCCAATCAGCGCTGAGGTTCCCGAAATATTGGACGGAGCCGCCACATAGACATCCGCGTCCTCCAGGCCCGCGGTCAGGAGCGCGTTTGTATACATATCAATGGTACAGTAGCTGATATTATAGGTATTCACATGCAGTCCCGAACCCTCGGATGCCGGACGGATCAGCACAGAGGACAGCGCCCTCGTTCCGATAACGCTGGAGCTCAGGTAAGCGTCCAGATACTGATGCTCCTCCTGATTGGTCACATAAATCACGTCATAATCCGCCAGGTCCGCTTCGCTGACTCCCAGAAGGCTCAGCACAGAAGCTCTCTGCTCCGCGCTTAAGTCTGCGCCCAGCGCCAGGATCGGCCGGTCTCCCGAAGCCGCTCCCGCAGTCATGCCAAAGCTCAGAGTCATGGCAAATACCAGCAGCAGTGAAATCCATTTTCTTATCTTCTTCATTTTTATTTTCCTCCTGTTTTGCGGCGCGGGTCAGAAGCCCGCACATACAGCCAGGCATACAGATCGCGCAGCACCGTATCCCGGTCTGTCTCATTCAGAATCTCATGCCTGTCATTGTCATAGAGTATCCAGGTGACGTCACTCATACCCGCAGCCTCAAACTGCTTTCTCACCTGTTCCACTCCTTTTCCATATCCCCCCACAGGATCCTCGGCTCCCGACATAAACAGGACCGGCAGATCTTTCGGCATACGCTCCAGATTTTCCTGCTTTGAGGCCTCTTCTATACTCACAAACAGATTATAAAACCCATTCACTGTAAAACAGAATCCACACCGCTCGTCAGCCAGATAGGCATCCACGATCCGCCCGTCCTTCGTCAGCCAGTCCATCCTGGTCCTAACCGGCCGGAAATGCCGGTTGTAGCTTCCGAAAGCCATTGCCTCCACCAGGCCGCTCCGGTAATGCCAGCCGCGCACCTTCGCCAGCAGGCTGCAGATTCTCTCTCCCAGCCTCAGCGCTGCCGCCGGCTGTGTGCCTGTGCCCATGATAACAGCGCCGTCCAGCTCTTCCCCGTATCTGCAGAGATACTGGCGCAGGAGAAATGAACCCATGCTGTGCCCCAGAATAAAATAGGGAACCTTCGGCCATTTCTTTGCCGTCTTCTCATGAAGTCTGCGCAGGTCCCCCAGCAGCATCTCATTTCCGTTCTGCTCACAGAAAAATCCGTAATCCTCCTTTGAAACAATGGAGCTTCCATGCCCCAGGTGGTCGTTTCCAACCACCACAAACCCTCTTGTTGTCAGATATTCCGCTGTATCTTCATAACGCTCAATAAATTCCGCCATTCCGTGGAAGATCTGCACCACTCCGCAGATTTCTCCTTTTTCAGGCTTCCACTCTACCGCATGAATTTTTGTCCGTCCGTCGCCGGAATCAAATCTGAATTCCCGTTTTACCGACATTCGTGCAGTTCCTTTCTCTTTTGTTGCGCCCTGGCATCGCGCGGCAGACGCCCGCTTCCGCAGAAAAGGCCCTGAAGGCCGCGCTGATACGGCTTCATTATACCATGTCCTCCGGACATGGCCCCTCCGGGGGATGCACACGCGCCGGTAAGGTATCTGCCCCTTGGGCATCCGGCGCGGCGCAGGTATAATGTCTTCCGACATTATACCATATCCCCGGGAAATGTGAAAGGGGCGTCCTGTTCCCTTACTCCAGAATCCGTCTCACTTTGTCTTCAGAAATAGCCAGTCTTCTGGCAATCTCTTCTACAGACAGTCCCTCCCCGGACAAACTGAATGCTTTCTTTGCCTGATCAATTCCCTGCTGTATTCCCTGCTCTATTCCTTTTCCGCTTTTCCCTTCCAGTCTCCGGTCTGCTTCACTGACATCTTCCGCTTTGAAATAAGGCTTTCCTCTGAACAGCCAGCCATTCATCAGCTGAGTGAACCGTTCCTCCTGATTATAATAGGACAGCAGCGGATTTTCCTTTTTCCCCAATCCTCTTCCTCCTTCATTTTACATGGAACCGCAGGGCGGCGCAACCCTTCCGGCTTCGGAAAATTGTCTTCTGTCCCTTGAATATCCGCGCATCATTATGACGGAAATATTTTTCGTCCTTCGAGTAAATCTGTTGGAAATTTCGGAGAGAAATCCTCCTGTGAATCAATAGAATTTTGACTTTTTCAGAATAACAAAAAATAGAAGAAAATGTCAAGAATTGAAAAACGCCGCGGAATCACTTTCTGACTGTTCGTGATTCCGCAGCGCTCTTATTGCTTTCCGTCAACGGTATATTTATCTGTTCCAGCCCAGCATATTCGCAGCAAAATCTTCGATAGCTTTTGCCGCCTGCTCATAAGAAAGAGCCGTGGTATTGATGCACAAATCATAGTTGCGCATGTTTTCCCATTCCTGGCCTGTAAAGTAGCGGTAATAATCCCGGCGGTATTTGTCTGTCTTGGAGATGAATCTGTCCGCCCGCTTCCAGTCAATCTTCTGACGGTTCATTTCCTTCTCGATGCACTTCTCTCTGGACGCGTAAATGAAAACGCGCACCAGATTCGGCTTGTCGCGGAGTACATAGTCCGCAGCCCGGCCAATCACCACGTAAGAAGACACATCCGCCAGCTCCTGAAGCACCTTGGCCTGGTAGTTGAACAGATTGTTATTCGAGGTAAAATCCTCTCTCTCCGGCGGAATCACTCCGCCCTTATATACCTTCTGGGACACGCGGAAAAGCAGGCTCTGCTTCTGATCCTCGTCCGCCCGGGCAAACAGCTCCTGGCTGATGCCGCTGTCGTCGGAAGCCAGTCTCAGAAGATTCCTGTCATACAGTTCCACACCCAGATTCTTTGCCAGAATCCTTCCAATGGAAGTAGCTCCGCTGCCGCTGGTTCTCGTTATCGCAATCACGAAATTCTCCATATGCATACCTCCCATTTTATATTTTTTCCAGAGGCAGACCAGCCCTCGGCAGCCTGCCTCTATGAAATTTCTTTTCTGACTTTATCATAAAATTTTTCGAGAGTTTTGTCAATTCTTACTGGAAAATCCCGCAAAAATTCATTTTATTCAGACAGATTTACCGACAAATTACTGGTTTTTCTTCCTGCTTCTGACTGTAATAGTTGCTGCCGCTGCTCCTGCCACAACAAGCACGGCCACCCAGGTGAAGATGTCTGTGCTGTCTCCGGTAGCGGCGCCCTGAGCGGTTGTGGTCTGTGCCACAGATCCGCTGCCTGAACCGGAGGATCCGGAAGAACCGCCGTTTCCGCCGCCGGTCTGGCTGCCGTTTCCGGTATTGCCTCCGTTTCCACTATCTCCGCCATTTCCGGTATTGCCTTCATTTCCGCCGCCCGGAATATCTGAGGGGTCGTCCACAGGAGGCTTCGCCTGCGGCTGCTGCGGATCCAGTTTACCTGCTTTTATATCAGTAAGAATATTTCCGTCATCCGCTCCAAGAGCATCCACTGCCGCAGTAAGCAGGGCTTTGGCCGCCGCCGGAGATATCTGCTTTCTGTCTGCGTTGACCGCATAACCCGGTCCATAAGAACCATACTCATAGAAGTTCGCATCCATAAATGTATTGCCGCTCATATCATCATAGGGTTCATCCGCGTTGATCGCGCTGCCCAGATAGCAATTAATCCAGTAGATCGCCGCATTCGGTCCCCAGGGCCTTGCCAGATGGAATGTACCATCTTCACAGCCCTCTTCCGAGGTAACGGAACAATTATAGAAAATCAGGCCATACTCACTGTCCGCTGCTGTTCTCGGCGCGCATATGTATCCGCCTTCCGGATGAGTCCCTTCGTAAACAAATACAAGCTCACACTCTTCAAACAGAGCCTTCGCCTCGTCTCCGGAATAAATGAAATCAATCAGGCCTTCAATCCGGCACTTATAGAAATACTGGTTTCCTTCATGCATATAAAGGGTATCCTGTACACCGGAGAATGTCACATTGACAAAGCTTGCGCCGTCTGCATCGCAACGCAGGGCGTCTGCGGATTTATTGCTCTTTCCATCCGGTGTGGAATAATCATAGTCATTAGCAAAGGTCAGGTTTTCTGCAGAGAAGCCGGTGGCATTACTTGTGATGTAGGTTGCACAGCGTTTTTTCATATCACCGCCTGCTTCATAACCCGGATCATTAGGATACAACTCTGCCGGATAACAATGAATCCGAACGCCATCCTCACTCTCTCCTATCAGAGAAATATTCGGCGTATTGACTACCAGCCGCTCTTTATAATCACCATTCTTAATAAAGATAACTGTTTTCTCTGCTGTTCTCTGCACACCAACATTCTCTGCCGCTGCATTAACTGCTGCCTGAACAGTCTTATATGTGGGAATGCCATCTATTTCCGTTCCGCCTTCTCCTGTATAAGACGCATCCACAATCATATCAATATCTGAATTGCTCAGGTATACAAAATTGTATGTCAGGCAGGTCTCTGTTCCATTTTCATCCGTAAAGATCAGACGCACATCATTTCGTCCTTCTTTCAGCTGCAGATTCAAAGTGAAGCTTCCGCCTGCTGCTACCTGCTGCTCTGCTGCCGCAGCAGTCAGTGACGCGTCATTTACATAAGCTTTCATCGCTCCGGCACGATCCACAGTTCCGCTGATAGTGATTGCGTTCTGGAACACGGTTGCTGACGGGCAGTCTGTAATGGTAATCACTGCCGCCTCATCCTCGTGAGCGTAATCTCCTGTATGGCCTGCTGAAACCATTGTCCAGACAGTCTCTGAAGGATTACTGGAATTGTCTGCTGACTTTGCGATTACATAATAGTAATAGGGCACTTCCAGTTCCACATTTGTATCTGTATAAGATATTCCGGACACTGTCGCCAGCACAGCTGCATTTTCCGCTCCCTGATCAGAGGAATATCTGTAAAGCTCATAGGAAACCGCTTCTTCTACAGGAGTCCAAGTAAGCTGGATGGATGACGCATCAGCTGCTGCAGCTGCTGTAAGTGTCGGGGTGAGGAGAGCGGCAAGGAAATCAATAGCCCCTGACTCCGCATAGCTCTCCTCATCAACTGTTCCCGCACTCCCCACTGCGCCGCCCACACGGAACATATAGGTTCCGGATTCTGTGGTCTGATATAAGAATGAGGTAGTCTGGCTCTCACCAACAGTCTCCCAAGTTACCCCTTTGTCTATACTTACCTGAATAACGTAATGTGCATCTCCAAAAGGCAGATCGGTTGTATTCCACATAACATTAATCGCATCTCTTGTGGAAACGGGAACTGCCCGTACGTTCGAAGCCTGCGGCGCAGTACCAATCGACTCATAACAGTCATTTTG
>CALWAV010000059.1 GCA_944375745.1 uncultured Merdimonas sp. | reverse complement strand
GAAGCTGGGCCCGCTATGTATACAAATCCGATGTGGAACGTTTCGCCAAGTTGGCTGTGGACGTGCTGGGAATTCCCTATGACTACGCAGATCCGGAGCGGACGGTTCTGGAAGGCATCGAAGCCATGGAGGATTTCTTCCGTTCCATCCATATGCCGGTAAGCATTTCCGAGCTGGGCGTGGAGCTGACGGAAGAGCAGATTGAAGAGCTGGCCTACAAGTGCAGCCACATGGATAGGCGCACCATCGGAGGCGTGCAGAAGCTGGACAGAAAGGATATGGCTGAAATCTACCGGATGGCGAGATAAAAGTAAAAGAGAGTATTGCATTTTATCCTCCTCTGTGATACCTTATATAGTATAGCGAGAAAAAGAACGATACTATATCTTGTATTGCAGGGGAGGATATTTTTATGGGCGGCAAAGAAGGCACAGGTTACCCGGAAACTATTAAAAAACGCAACGGCACGCAGGTGCCCTTTGACGCGCAGAAGATCCGGGACGCGGTCCGCAAGGCGAACGAGGCGGCACAGGTGGAGGCGATCTCTCCCCTGCAGTTTCATGATCTGATCGAGGATATCATCGGAGCGATTCCGAAGGACAGCATACCGGAAGTGGAGCAGGTACAGGATATTGTGGAGGAAAAGCTTATCGCAGGAGGCTTTGCGAAGACGGCGAAGGCGTATATCCTGTACCGGGCGGAGCACACGAAGGTGCGCAAGTCCGAGGCGGACCTGGTGAAGATTTACCAGGAGCTCACCTTCAGCAGCGCGGCGGACGCCGACATGAAGCGGGAGAACGCCAATATTGACGCGGACACCGCCATGGGAACCATGCTGAAATACGGTTCTGAAGGCGCCAATTATTTTGTGGACAACTATATTCTCCCGAAGGATATTGCGGCGGCGCATATCAATGGCGACATCCATATTCACGATAAAGATTTCTACATGCTGACAGAGACCTGCTGTCAGATTGATCTGATCAAGCTTTTTAAGGACGGCTTCTGCACCGGCCATGGCTATATCCGGGAGCCCAATTCCATCAAAAGTTACGCGGCTTTGGCCTGCATCGCCATCCAGGCCAACCAGAACGAGATGCACGGAGGCCAGTCGGTTCCGAATTTCGATTATGCCATGGCCCAGGGCGTGGTCCGGACGTTTCGCAAGGAGTATTTTAAGGCCATGGAAAAATATGTGCGGGTGAAGTTTGATGTGGATGCGGAGACGGCCTCCGAATTCATACAGACGCTGAAAAATGCCCTGGGAACGGACATCCGCATGGGTGCAGCTGAGGAGTACGGAAAGAAGCTGGAGGACTGGGTAAATGGAGGAGACATTCTCTGCGGTGAGAGAGTTCTGCTGGCGGAGGACATGCGGAAAGCTCATGGGACAGTGGTGGATATGGCTCTGAAGGAGACGGAAGGGGAGACCTATCAGTCCATGGAGGCCCTGATTCACAACCTGAATACCATGAATTCCAGGGCGGGAGCCCAGGTTCCCTTCAGCTCCGTAAATTATGGCACAGACTGTTCGCCGGAGGGACGCATGGTTATCAAAAATCTGCTGCTGGCCACGGATGCCGGACTTGGAAACGGCGAGACGCCGATTTTCCCGGTACAGATTTTCAAGGTGAAGGAGGGCGTCAACTACAATCCCGGAGATCCGAACTACGATCTGTTCCGGCTGGCAGTGCGGACTTCGGCGAAGCGGCTGTTTCCCAATTTCAGCTTCCTGGACGCGCCCTTTAATCTCCAGTATTATAAGGAAGGAGATTACAACACGGAGGTGGCTTACATGGGCTGCCGGACCCGTGTCATGGGCAACCGTTACGATCCTTCCAGAGAGGTGACTTGCGGACGGGGAAACTTAAGCTTTGTATCCATCAACCTGCCCCGCCTTGGCATCAAAGCCCACGGTGACATTCCGGCTTTCTATGAGAGCCTGGACAAGATGATTGATCTGGCCTGCCGCCAGCTTCTGCACCGGTTTGCCATTCAGTGCAAAAAGAAGGTGCGCAATTATCCCTTCCTGATGGGACAGGGCATCTGGCTGGATTCGGATAAGCTGGATGTAGACGATTCTGTGGCGGAAGTGCTGAAGCACGGAACCTTAAGCGTAGGCTTCATCGGGCTTGCGGAGACTCTGGTGGCGTTGACCGGAAAGCATCACGGAGAGAACCCGGAGAGCCAGAAGCTGGGACTGGAGATCATCGGCCATATGCGCAAGCGGATGGATGAAAAATCTGAGGAGACGGGCCTGAATTTTACGCTGCTTGCCACGCCGGCGGAGGGACTTTCCGGCAGGTTTGTGCGTATCGATAAGAAGCGGTTCGGCGAGCTTCCCGGAATCACCGACAGGGAATATTATACGAATTCCTTCCATATTCCGGTGTATTATCCCATCCGGGCCTTTGACAAGATTCGTCTTGAAGCGCCCTATCACGCGCTGACCAACGCAGGACACATCAGCTATGTGGAGCTGGACGGCGACACTTCTAAGAACCCGGCAGCCTTCGAGGCCGTGATCCGCTGTATGAAAGAGGCGGGCGTGGGTTACGGTTCTGTAAACCACCCGGTGGACCGGGATCCGGTCTGCGGCTACACAGGGGTCATCGATGAGGTATGCCCCCGGTGCGGAAGACGGGAAGGCGAGGCGGTTTCTGTGGAAAAGCTGCGGGAGCTCCGCAGGAAGTACCCGGATATGCCTGTATATGCAGATCCCACTCATTAAAGCAGGAAATGGAAACTGCCGGAACAAAATGATAAAAGGACAGAATGACAGAATGCAGGCGCGGCTTTAGCCGGTTCCCGGCTGCCGCGCATACAGATACATAAACAAAAAAGCAGACGAAACGAAGCAGGAGCAAAGCAGGAATCAGGTAAAGGAGGATCTGACATGATTGGAAGAGTAATGCCGAACAATGGAATGGTAGGAGAAAACGTGAAATTTGACCGTATCCGCAGAATCACCGGATATCTGGTGGGAACCACCGACCGCTTCAACGACGCGAAGCGGGCAGAGGAGCGTGACCGGGTAAAGCATGGACTTTGATAGGAAAGAAAGCAGGAAAGAGGCAGAACGGATAGGAGCGGAACAGGCGGAGACAGCAGCTTCGAAGGCTGTGCTCCGGCTTGCCGGCACCGTGGAGGATTCTATTGTGGACGGCCCGGGCATCCGCTATACCATATTTGTACAGGGATGTCCCCATCACTGTCCCGGCTGCCATAATCCCCAGACTCATGATTTTGCAGGAGGCAGCCAGGCGGACATGGAAAAGATTCTGGAGGAGATCCGCGCCAATCCCCTGCTGTCCGGCGTGACCTTCTCGGGAGGGGAACCCTTCTGCCAGCCGGAGGCCCTGTGTGAGCTTGGCCGGAAGATACGGGCCATGGGGAAGCAGCTGATGGTTTACTCCGGTTATACCTATGAGCAGCTTCTGGAAATGGGAAAAAGGCGTCCGGCGGTGCTGGAGCTGCTGGAGCTCTCGGACCTTCTGGTGGACGGGCCTTTTCTGGAGGAGCAGCGGGATCTGACGCTTCTTTACCGGGGAAGCGCAAATCAGCGGGTGATAGACTTGAAAAAGACAAGAGAACATGGTACAGTGGTACTGTATCAGGACGACTATTGTCAGGGACTCTGGTGAGTCCCTGATTTTTGCGCAATATACCCGGCAGGCAGCTGCCGTGTCTGCGCGGGCAGACAGCTGCCGGATAACGGACAGGAAAAGACGGAGTGAAAAGAATGGAGACACAGATCAGAAGGCTGGATTACGACCGGATAGATGAACAGATTATAGAGGAAGCGGGAAGCATCATTCGAAAAGGGGGACTTGTGGCGTTTCCCACAGAGACAGTCTACGGGCTGGGCGGAGACGCTCTGAATCCGGAGTCCTCAAAAAAGATTTACGCGGCGAAGGGAAGACCCTCGGATAATCCTCTGATCGTACATATCGCGGAGAAGAAGGATCTGTACCGGATTGCCAGGGAAGTGTCGGAAAAAGCAGAAAAGCTGATGGAAGCCTTCTGGCCGGGACCGCTCACCATGATTTTCTATAAGAAGGAACTGGTTCCAGAGGCCACTACGGGAGGACTGGATACGGTGGCTGTGCGGATGCCCAGCGACCGGATTGCGGCAGCCTTTATCCGGGCGGCAGGCGGCTTTGTGGCGGCGCCCAGCGCCAACGTATCCGGCCGGCCCAGCACCACCACCGCGGCCCATGTGGAGGAGGATTTGTCCGGACGCATCGAGATGATTCTGGACGGCGGCCAGGCAGTCATAGGCCTGGAATCCACGATTGTGGATATGACGGTGGATCCTCCGGTGATTCTGCGGCCGGGCTATGTCACAAAAGAGAAGATGGAGGAGCAGATCGGGCCGCTGGAGGTGGACAAGGCCATCATCGCGCCCGATTCGGGAGTGAAGCCGAAGGCACCCGGCATGAAATACCGCCATTACGCGCCCCGGGCGGATCTGACGATCGTGGAAGGCCCCACAGAAGCAGTGATCGAGGAGATCAGCCGCAGGGTGGAAGAAGACCAGAAGGCAGGAAAAAAGGCGGGAATTCTCGCCACCGATGAGACAGCCGGACGTTATCCGGAATGGCTGGTGCTGAGTCTGGGACAGAGAAAGCACGAGGAAGAGATCGCCATGCACCTGTTTGATGCGCTCCGCCAGTTTGACGAGACGGACGTGGACTGCATCTATTCGGAATCCTTCGAGGAAGCCTCCATCGGACCGGCGATCATGAACCGGCTTTTGAAGGCGGCAGGCCATAAAGTGATTTACGTATAAAATTAAGAAGAAAAAGTAATAAAAAAGCAATAAAAAGAGCTGTTGCGTAAGCAGCAGCTTTTTTTGTGCATCAAAATAGAAAATTATGGAGTTTTTTACAGTATCTGGATATGTTCGAAGAATACCTAATACTATGAAAACCCTCTTAAATTCTACAACACAGTATAGGAAAAATCAATGAGAAATTAAGAAAAAATTTAGGAATTCATAACAGTTCTGCCATACTATTCATACTTCGGCAGAACCGGCGATTTTGCATGCATGAAAACTGCCGCAAAGGGCAGAGTGCTGAGAAACAGACAGGAGGAATAATTATGAACAGTGAAAAAGAAGTATATGGACTTGTAGACGAATGGCTTAGCACGGTGGAATACCGTATCGCCCGTTCCACATATGTAAAGTATGAGCAGCTTGCCAGAAATTATATTTTCCCTTTTTTCAAATCCATGGCGTGCCGGGAACTGGATTACAGCAGCCTGGAACGGTTTTATGCCGTAATCAGCCAGAAAGGAAGTACGGCCAGCAGATCTTTGTCAGACGGCAACCGGAGAACCATTTTTATGATCTTGAACAATACGTTGGATTATGCTTATACGTCCCGTGTTTTGGATCAGAAATATTACATTAAGCCTGGTCTTACCCGTTCCCGCCGTGTTGTAAAAGTGTTTTCCCGGGAACATCAGGAAAAAATCGAGAATTATATTCTGAATCATCCGGATGTCTATTCTCTGGCAGTTTTAATGGGCCTTTTTCTGGGACTGCGAATCGGTGAAATCTGCGCGCTCCAGTGGGGCGATGTAAGCTTTGAAACGGCTTCTCTGTATGTGAACAAGACTGTTCAGCGCTTGAAAGTATCCGATGAGAATGGAAAAGGACAGACAATGCTTCTGGTTTCCCACCCCAAAAGCGCGGCATCCCAGCGCTTAATCCCGGTTCCGGCCTTTCTTCTGGAATATCTGAAACACTTTCCGCAGGGAGACGCAGAAACCTACATTTTAACCGGTGAATTATCCCGGCCAATGGAGCCGCGGACTCTCCAGTATCATTATAAAAGGATGCTGGAAAAGATTGGCGTCCCCTATTTGAACTTTCACTGCCTGCGCCACACATTCTCCACCAGATGCGTGACTCTTGGCTGGGACATGAAAACCCTGAGTGAGATTCTCGGGCATTCAGACATTAAGATCACCATGGAATACTATTTCCACTCTTCCTTTGAATATAAGCAGCTTCAGATGAGCAAAATCGTTCCCTTATCACAGAATTAGGTATTCTATGAAATTATCTTAAAAGTATACCAAAATTCTATGAATTCCTCCAGAAAAAACGGTGTATATAAGGAGGAAAAAATGAACAGGATGAAAAAGTTCATGGCTCTGTTCCTGGCAGTCGTTCTCATTGCGCAGACCGGCTTCGCCGCGTCTGCGGAAGAGGACACGTCGTCAGTTGAGCCTGCGGCTCAGAATGAGACATTGACAGAAGATGCTGGACCGCAGGAAGAAACTGATGCAGCAGATCTGACAGGACAGCAGCCAGAAAATTCCGAAGACACGACATCAGAGGGGACATCAGAGACGGAACAGGGGGAAGAAGAGTCTGACAAGGAAGACGGCGAGCAGCCGGAAGCTCCGGCGGATGAGACAGGAGACAATATCGATGAGGTAACACCTCCGGCAGATCAGAACCAGGGCGAAGATGAGCAGAAGCAGGAGCAGGATCAAGAACAGCAGGATCCGACTGCTCCAGCGGAGGAAAATGGCGAAGATGTTGAAACACCAGTAGTTCTTAATGAGCTCCCGGAGGAAGAAGTAGAGCCTTTGGTAGTGGATGATCTGACAGATGGGATCAATATTATAAGAACAGATGCGGAAGGTCTGGAATTCAATATTGATGAAGGCAAGGCTATTATGATTGCTTCTCCAGATGATTCGGAGGAGCCTATTGTATTTAACAATTGTACATTTAATCTTTCTGGAGGAACTGTGAAAATCAGTGGAACCCAGGATGGAATTTCCTACAATAATGGAGAAACAGTTACCAAACTCTGGATTGGTGGAAATGTAACGTTTAACAACTGTACTTTTAAGACTGAAGAAGGTGCAACGAAAACTACCACTGCAGGATATGATGCGGCTATTTATTTCTTCTCGGGAGATATTAACTTAAATAACTGTACATTATCAGCTGAAGGATATAATGGACAGTTCTTAGGATTGTATGGAAAATCAGGGGCTGTAACATTTGATCACTGCAATATTTCGACTGTGGATAATACAAATGGATGGAGCTATGCAATGTATGCGCAGTCAGTTTTAGTATTGAAAAACTCCATGATGACTGCTACTGGTATGACAATAGATAGCGGTAATACTAATGCTTTCTATTCAGGAGATGACAGAAAAGGTTATGATGCAATTTATTTATATGATTCAACAATAAATTTTAGTGAAAATAAAGCGGGTGGATTAGCCCTCAATAACATAACAATTCATGTTGTTCATTCAAATGTAATTGTGAATAATAACTCAGGGAATGCGAGTAATTCGGGGTATTGGAGCGTATCGGATGGCTCAACAATCCAGATGAATGGAAATCGTGGTGGACATGCTATGTCCTGCAATGCTATTCAAATGACGGATTCTAAGTTAGAAGTTCTCCATAATGGATATGCGGGGGTTTATATTAACGGAGATTCTAGTTTTATTGATTCAACGGTAGATATCCGTTGCAATGGTGAAAAAATGCTGTCCTATAGTGCAGGGGATGTATGGTTAAATAAGCACACTCTTATTATAGAGAATTGTACATCCGAAGCAATGCCAGGAGCTGCATGGTTAGGTGCTGTTGGAAGAAAAGGTGCTGTATCTACTTTGTCAACAGATGATGTAGAAATAGAGACCGTAGGCTCCAGCAAAGTAGTAGCATATGATCTGAATACCAATGCAGATGATAATTTAAAAAGTAATACAGAACCCGTGTTAACAAATGCTAATGTACTTGCGCTTGATGAGCATACCCTGTTTTTGAATCCGTTTATGGATACGCCCTATGCTCGTGGAAATGCGGAAGTTACAGCAGAAAATAACGATGCAGATCTGTTTGCTGATGACAAAATTGCAAATGGAACGTACGATAGTACATATGTTATTGGCAAGGAAACTGCTAAAATCGGTACTTTGACAGAGGCCCAGTTGTCCCATCATAAATATGACTGGGAAAATGGAGAGATTACAGAGCAAGCTACAGAGGATACGTATGGCGTAATTCAATATGCTTGTACAGACGTTTGTGCGGCCTATATGAATAATACTACAGAGCATACCAACAGCTTTGACTGTGTGGGAACTTATGTATATGCGCCTTTGGTAGGTCTGGCTTTTGATGCAAATACGACAGATACTGTGGAAGGAATGCCGGCTAATCAGACTCAGATTACTTATGGCGGCACAGCCACAGCACCTGAAGCAGTACCGACTCGAGAAAGTGGAAGTGACCAGTATACTTATGTTTTTGGCGGATGGTATGCTGATCCGGAGTGCACACAGGAATTTGATTTCAGCACAGCACTTACAGAGAACTGGACAGTTGCATATGCAAAATGGACCAGAAATTATGCTGAGGGTGTAGATCCGGAAGGCTATGACATCAACATCACTAAGACGGCAGAACAGCTGGATGCAAACGATGAGACCACTGTACAGCTCGGCATCGGAAGTACAGAAGAGCGCAATAAGGTTGCCGTTCTGTTTGTTCTGGATTATTCTACCAGCGTAAATGTACGAAATGCAGCTGCGGATATGTTGGAAGAACTGGCATCTAAGGATAAGACAGATGTAAAAGTTGGTGTGGTAAATTATTGGGCAGATGCAGACGAGGGTGTATGGACAGATATTACTGCGGATACGGATGTAAACAGTTTGCTGACAGCGACCAATACGGGAGGCACTAACTATCACGCAGGCCTTCTCTCTGCGCAGAAGCTTTTGGCATCAGATGAAATTGAAGGATATACCACTTATCTGATTACAATCAGCGATGGTATTACTTATCTGTGGACGGATGAGGACACGGGTGCAACTCAGAGTGTGTGGTTCCAGAATATCGGAAACGGTCCGGATGATATTCAGAATGGAAACTCCGTATATGATATGAAGTATCATGGTGAAGAGATTCCGGAAGATACTTTCATGGAACTTGTGACAGGTAGTGGAGACACTGTTGCAAAATATAACAAGACAATTGAGAAGGCAGAAGTATATGCAGACAGTGTTAAACCTGATCCTGTAGAAGAAACTAATAGATACTGGGCTCTTGCCGAAGACGACGTCATGGACAGTACATTGATTGGCAGTGAAATTGCCATCTACAAGACAGCTTCGGTTTACAAAGAACTTGCAGATTCTGTAGACTATGCATATGCATTCAAGATGGATGAGAATCATTGGGGCAGCTATCCTTATGGCGAGCAGCTCATGGATTACCTTGCCAGCATCAGTAATGGCGGGAAAATTTCAGATACAACTGCCAAGAGCACCTTTGACACCATCAAAAACCAGATTCTTTACGCAATTGAGCGTGGATCAGTCGCAGATATCATTGGAAACGATTTTGACCTCACAAGCGTAGATTCCATCACTCTGTCTGCAGGCGGAACAGAAGTGCCCGGAGCTGTAGACAAAGTTAATGCAAATGTCAAGAACTTTGGCACAGCAGATGAGAACGGCGTATATCCGTACACGGTAGAGTATGTTCCGGGAGCAGCAGGAGAAGAGCAGCTGATCTGGACTATCAATGTACCGGTTGAGAATGCCAACAGACTTGTTCTGTCTTATGGCCTGAAACTGGTGAATAAGAGCACCACAGCAGGAACATACGGACAGTATGACAGAGATGGAAGCCAGGGATACGAAGGAATTCAGACCAACGTATCTGCAGTACTGGATTATGAAACTACAACAGGCGATACCGGAAGCAAGAACTTCCCGAAGCCTACCGTAAGCTACACAGTAGTAGATAATCCCGCCACCATCAACATCACCAAGAAAGTTCAAAACAGCAGCGGAGCAGCCGTAAACGTGAACGCAACCTTCTATGCGGCAGTCTTCACAGACCCGCAGTTTACGAACAGATTCGGCGATGTGGTAGAACTGAAGCTGAACGGAACCAGCCAGGTGACAGTATCTGTGGCAGTAGAGGCTCCCGCAGACGGAAGCAGCCGCAGTTACTATGTGACGGAGACCGATAAGAATGGAAATGTCATCATTGGAGGCGAAAGTTTCGGATATCAGATTGGCATTGAGGGAAGCATGGTAACGGTGTCTGAGAGCGCACCGGCCGGCAGTGTTACGATTACAAATAAACAGATTGCTTCTTCTGGAAATCAGGGAGGCGGCGGTACCGGCGGCGGAAGTTCATCCGGCGGAAACAGCTCTTCCAGCAGCCAGACAGTGGCAAGCGCTCAGACTGGTGATAATACAAATATTCTGCTTCCGATCGCAGTGATTATTGTTGCGGCGGCAGCGCTGGTTGTGTGCGTGACTGTATATAGAAGGAAAAGAAGCTGAGGCAGAAATGCCTGGCTGAACAGGAAGAATTTTATCAGTCAGAAATCTGAATAACGAAGCTGCCGCAGAGGGAAGCCGGAAGGCTTCCTCTGCGGTGGTTTCTTCCTGCTGTAAAAAAGACAGAAAGATAAAGGAAAGCGAGTCATGTATCAGGTAAAACAGATTTATAACAGACCAGAAGTTGGAAGAAGAATCCGCAGCCGCAGGCAGGCACTCGGTCTTTCCAGACAGGAAATAGCGGATCAGATAGGAAAAGCGGAAAAATATTTCGCGGATATTGAACGTGGATATTGTGGGATGTCTCTGGATACAATGATAGATATTGCAGGCTGCCTGGGAGTTACATTGGATTATCTTGTATTTGGGGAAGAAGAGAAAAATGAAATGGCAGAGGATTCAAAGACGCTCCTTTTTTATCTGAATAATTGCGGAGAAAAGAAGCGCAGAAAAGCGATGGAGCTTCTGAAAGTGTATCTGTCAGAATAGGGAAGAGCTCCGCTGAAAACAGTATTAGTAAGTAATAGAGAAAACAAAAAGGAGCTGTATATACAACTCCTTTCTTTTCGTCATGCAGGAGATGGGACTTGAACCCACACAGCCTTGCGACTACAGGCACCTGAAGCCTGCGCGTCTGCCATTCCGCCACTCCTGCGAACAAAATATAAAATTAAATAAATCTGATGCCGAGAGAACCGGCAGCAGCTTCTGTTCGAAATCTGCCTGATACTCTTGACATAGAAAAACTCTTCGGTGTATCCGGAAGAGTTTTTCCAGTGCAGGAGATGGGACTTGAACCCACACAGCCTTGCGACTACAGGCACCTGAAGCCTGCGCGTCTGCCATTCCGCCACTCCTGCGAACAAATAGTATTCTATCGAACTT
>CALWAV010000058.1 GCA_944375745.1 uncultured Merdimonas sp. | reverse complement strand
GAATATTCAGCATCTCATTGACATCCTTGCCCTCCTTGTTGCAGATAAACTGCAGGATAGCCGGATCAAGATCGCCGCTTCTGGTTCCCATGATCAGACCCTCCAATGGAGTAAGTCCCATGGAAGTGTCCACGCACTTTCCGCCGATGGACGCGGAAATGCTGGCGCCGTTGCCCAGATGGCATACGATTACGCGGCCCTTCTCCGGATCCAGGCCTGCGAATTTGATGGCCTCGCCGGACACGAACATATGGCTGGTGCCGTGGAAGCCGTAGCGGCGGATGCTGTATTTCTCATAATACTCATGGGGAATCGCGTAAAGATACGCTTTCTCCGGCATGGACATACCAAAGGTTGTATCGAATACGGCTACGTTCGGAACGCCCGGCATCGCTTCCTCGCATGCCTCGATGCCCATCAGGTTCGCCGGATTGTGAAGCGGTCCCAGATCAAAGCACTCACGGATGGTGGCTTTCACATCCTCATTTACCTTAATGGACTCGGTAAACTTAATGCCGCCGTGCAGTACGCGGTGTCCTACTGCGGAAATCTCGCTGGTATCCTTGATTACGCCATACTCCGGATCTACCAGAGCCTTCATAACCAGGGCAATCGCCTCGGTATGCTTCGGCATAGGCTCTTCCACTACCAGTTCCTTACCGTTTGCCTTATGAGTCAGCTTGGATCCTTCGATTCCGATTCTCTCGCAGAGACCCTTCGCCATTACACTCTCATTGTCCATATCAATCAGCTGATATTTCAGAGGGGAGCTTCCGCAGTTCAATACTAAAATTTTCATAGCTGTGTGTTCCCTTTCCCTTTATTACATTTCTGCGCCGGAATCCGGCACTGCTCATTGCCCCCAGGGGGCTCTCTCTTGGCCTTCCGGCCAATTCACCTTGCTTTCGCGTCTATTTTACGATCTCGCCGTATACCTCTCCAGCGCAGCCTGCAGCGTTTGCCTCATCTGTATCGATATGCATAGCCAGCGCATACTTGGGGCTTACACGTACCACTACATCGCCGAAGATCAGGCTTCTGCCCTCTGTGTCAATCTTTACAGATACGATATCCTTGTCCTTTACGCCCATCTTCTCTGCGTCTTCGGGAGTCGCATGGATATGGCGCTTTGCAGCGATAACGCCTTCCTTCAGCTCTACCTCTCCTGCAGGTCCTACCAGCTTACATGCTCCGCTGCCTGCCACATCGCCGGACTCGCGGATCGGAGCGGTAACACCGATGGAACGGGCGTCTGTCAGGGACAGCTCAATCTGGGTCTCCGGACGTACCGGTCCAAGGATGGAAGCCATCATTTCCTTCTTGCTTCCTACGATTTTTACTTTCTCGTTGCATGCAAACTGTCCCGGCTGAGACAGGTCCTTTTTCTTTGTCAGCTCGTAACCCTTGCCGAACAGAGTCTCCAGGTCCTCCTGAGTTACATGTACGTGACGTGCAGATGTTTCAACGATGAATTTCATGATACATTCTCCTTTTCTATGTAGTACTGTTTCACAAATCCGATTCCTGAATCTGGTTCCGGGTTTCACATTCCCTCCAGAGAGGAACACGGTCTTACTTACATTTTATGTGCTTTCCTCCGGTTTTTCAAGCCCTGTCCCCAAAAACTTTGTACTTTTATTGGTACAAAGGACTGCTTTCTAGTGCTGTCCGTATACCTCGGATACCAGAATGCAGTTGGGAGTCTCAATGGGAATCGGCAGCCCCTTCATGGTAAAGTATTTTTTGTCGTAATGCACCTCAAAAATCGTGATGGTATTGCTCTCATGGTTCAAAGACATGATATGGCGGTTATCCGGGAAAAAGTCAATGGCCTTCGGGTAATCGCCGCTGATGGGAAGGATGCAGATCTTGTCCAGAAGCCCTGTCTCCAGGTCCACATGGAAAAGTCCCGCCGTGTTGTCACCCGCATTTGTGCAGAGTACCTTTGTGCCGTCCTTGGAAAACCGCAGCGCGCAGGCCGCGCTGGTGGATGAATGGTAATCGTTCAGCGTGGGAACCTTCTGAATCAGTTCAAAAGAGGGGTTCTTTCCGCTTCCATCATACTTGTATACGGTAATATAATTTTTCAGCTCGTTGATCACATACGCGAATCTTCCGTCCCGGCTGAATTTGATAATGCGGGGCGCGGATTCCAGCTCGCAGAACAGCAGATCGTACAGGGAAATCTTGCCGGTTCTGTGATCAAATTTATAAATCTTAATCTGATCTGTGCCCAGATCCACGGCGCAGAGATACTTGCCGTCGGGAGTCAGATTCACACAGTTCACATGGGGACGGAAATTGCGCTCTGCCACGCTGCCCAGTCCCTTATGAAACACCTCATCCGTCATCTCTCCTACGGTGCCGTCCTCATTGAGCCGCATGACAGTCACCTTGCCGTCATGCCAGCCTGCCACAAAAAGGTATTTGTCATCCTTGTCTGTAGAGAGATAGCAGCCCCGCATTCCCTCGATGCTGGCACAGTTTAAGGGCTCCAGATCTCCATCCGGGAGCACAGTAAAGGAGCGGACTCCCTCATCCGCGATGGAATACAGGAATCTTCCGTTATGAGACATTTTGATGTAGGAAGGATTGTTGATCGGGATCACCTTACGCTCTCTCATTCCGCCGTTTTCCACATCCAGATCAAACAGGTGAATGCCCACACTGCTTCCATGGGTATAGGTGCCTACATAAGCTACATACTTTTTCTCGTCCATACTGACCTCCTTTTACTTCCCGCTCTGATTCAGATAATTTTTAAATATCTCCAGGGTCTCTCCCAGTTCTTCCTCTGTCATCGCCGCAGAAAGGAACATGGCCTCAAACTGGGAGGGCGCAAGATAGATTCCATGATTCAGCATCCAGGAAAAATATTCTGCAAAAGCATTCGTATCTGATGTCTTCGCCTGAGCATAATTGGATACCGGCTTTTCTGTGAAATACAGACAGCCCAGGGAACCGATATGGTTGACCTGCCAGGGCTTTCCTGCCTCCTGCACTGCCTTTTTCATATCCTCAAAGAAGCGGTCTGCCTTCCGGTTCAGTTCCTCATAAAATTCCGGCGTGTCCCGCAGAAGACGGAGCTGGGCCAGTCCCGCCGCCATGGCCACAGGGTTTCCGCTTAAGGTGCCTGCCTGATAGACCGGGCCGCTGGGGGCAATCATCTCCATAACATCCTTTCTGCCGCCATAGGCTCCCACCGGCATGCCGCCGCCGATGATTTTCCCGAAGGTGGTCAGATCCGGCTTGATTCCGAAATATCCCTGAGCTCCGGAAAGACTTAACCGGAAACCGGTGATCACCTCGTCAAAAATCAGCAGGCTTCCGTATTTATCACAGATTCTCCGGAGTCCCGGCAGGAAATCCTGCTCCGGAAGAACCACGCCCATATTGGCTGCCACCGGCTCCACGATAACAGCCGCAATCTCCGGCCCAAATGAATCAAACAGCTCTTCCACGCTGCCCAGATCATTATAAACAGCCGTCAGGGTATCCTGGGTACAGCCCTCAGGCACCCCTGCGCTGTCCGGAATTCCCGCTGTCATCACGCCGGAGCCTGCCTTGACCAGCATGGAATCGCTGTGGCCATGATAGCAGCCTGCAAATTTCACAATCTTATTCCGGCCCGTAAAGCCTCTGGCCGCGCGGATGGCGCTCATCACTGCCTCCGTGCCGGAATTCACCATGCGGACCATCTCAATGGAAGGAACCAGGCCGCAGATCAGCTCTGCCATCTCCACTTCCCGCTCTGTGGCCGCGCCAAAGCTTAAGCCCTCCTGGCAGGCTGCCAGCACTGCCTCCAGCACCGCGGGATGATTGTGTCCCAGAATCATGGGGCCCCAGGAGCCCACAAAATCCAGGTAGGTATTTCCATCCACATCTGTCATATGCGCCCCTTTTGCCGAGGCAATAAACCGGGGAGTCTCTCCCACAGAGCCAAAGGCCCGTACCGGAGAATTTACGCCGCCGGGTATAAACCGCACTGCTTCAGAAAAAAACATCTCTGATCTTGTCATCATCCGATTCTCCCTTCATCCATAAAGCCTGCCAGCTCTTTTGCGAAATAGGTCAGATACAAATCTACTCCGGCACGGTACGCGCTGACCGCTGTCTCGCAGATAATGGAAGCCTCGTCCACATATCCCAGAGAACCTGCGGCTTTGATCATGGCATACTCTCCGCTGACACTGTAAGCCGCCACAGGAAGAACTGTGTTTTCCTTTACTTCAGACACCACATCCAGATAGCTCATGGCAGGCTTCACCATGATGATGTCCGCGCCCTCTTCCACATCCAGAAGAGCCTCTTTTACCGCCTCTCTCCGGTTGTGATAATCCATCTGATAGGATTTCCGGTCGCCGAAGGCCGGAGCGCTTCCTGCTGCGTCGCGGAAGGGCCCGTAAAAGGCGGAAGCATACTTTACTGCATAGGACATGATAGGTGTCTCCAGATATCCGTTCTCATCCAGCATCTGCCGGATCGCAGCCACGCGCCCGTCCATCATGTCAGAGGGCGCTACCATATCCGCGCCTGCCTGCACCTGGGAAAGGGCAATTTTCGCCAGGTATTCCAGGGTCTTGTCATTATCCACATAATCCCCTTTCAGGATTCCGCAGTGGCCGTGGGAGGTATATTCGCACATGCACACATCGCCGATGCAGTAGAGATCCGGGAACTGCTTTTTTGCCTCCCGGAAAGCCTTCTGAACAATTCCGTCTTCCGCATAGGCGCCGCTTCCGCATTCATCCTTATGATCCGGAATTCCGAAGAACATGACGCTTCCCACTCCGGCTTTTACCACTTCCTCAAGGGCATAGGGAAGCTGGTCGATGCTGTAGCGGTACTGTCCGGGCATCGTCGGGATCTCTTCTTTAATGCCTGTCCCTTCCATAACAAACAGGGGATAAATCAGCGAGCTTTTATCCATCCGCGTCTCCCGGACCATTTTCCGTAAGACACTGCCTTTTCTTAATCTTCTGGGTCTGATATTCATTTCCATTTTGAATCTTCTGCCTCTCTTTCTCTCTGTGCCAGCAGGTCTCTTACCTGCTCTGTCACTTCTCTTGCAAGTCTGTGGTTCTTTCCCTCCGCCGTGATTCCTGCTACAATTCCGCCTCCGGCGGCTATCCCTGGGAAATAAAAATCACATTTTTCTCTGTCATTCGACAGATTCACCGGAATTCCAAGAGCTCTGCATTCCTGCCAGACAGCCTGGTTTGTCTCCGGGCTGTCTGTAGCCGCAAGCACAAAAGCTGCATCTTCCAGCAGGCCGGGCAGTCCCGGCGCATAACGCTCTTTCCGCCAGACCAGCTTTCCTTCCCCAGCCAGCTTTTCGACTTCCTCGGAAGCTTCCGGCGCCAGCACCGTAATCCGCGCCCCGAAGTTCAAAAGCGTGCGGATTCTGCGGGATGCTATGGTTCCGGCTCCTATCACTGTGACTTTTTTCTTTTCCAGATTAATGAACAGGGGAAAATACCGGCTCATGCTTCCTGCCATCCCTTGCACACGTCAATCCATTCCTTTGCATGGGAATACTTCTCCAGCTCGTCCAGATTCAGCTCAATGGCGCTGTTGGCGCTTCCTGCTGCCGGAAACACGGTTTCGAATCTCTTCAGAGACTCATCCAGATAAACCGTGACGCCCTCCCGCATCCCAAAAGGGCATACTCCGCCGATGGCATGACCAATCAGTTCTGTAACCTCATCCCCTTTGAGCATCTGCGCCTTTTTGTGGAATTTCGCCTTGTATTTACTGTTGTCCACCTTGGCGTCTCCTGCTGCCACAATCAGAATCGGCGCGTCCTCCACCTTAAAAGACAGCGTCTTTGCGATTCTGGCCGGCTCACAGCCCACTGCCTGGGCCGCCAGCTCTACTGTCGCGCTGGAAGTATCAAACTCCCGGATTCGATTCTCCATTCCATAACCGCGGAAATAATTCCGCACCACTTCGATTGACATTTCTCCATAACCTCCTCTGTATTGATGAAAGCTCCTGCTTACAGGTCTTCCTCTTCTATTTCTTTCAAAGCCTCTTTCAGGGCTTCTCTTCCTTCTTCTATTTTTCCCCTGTCACGGGTATTCAAAATTTCCTCGAAATTCCGAATCTGCAGATCCAGGAACCTGCGCACATCTCCCATGCTTGCCTCATACATGCGCTCCGCGCGCAGAAGCAGCAGCTTGTTCTCTTCCTGATCTCTCGGATGAATCTTCAAATAGGAGAGTTCTTTCATACGTTCCTCGATCTCCTCATCCGTCATTTCATTTTCCTGGCTCTTGATGATCTGCTTCTTTACCTCACCTGTGGAAAGTACCTTGACCTCCACCTCCAGAATGGAATTGATATCGTAGGTATAGGTCACGTCCACCGCTTCTTCTCCGGCCCGGTTCTTCGGCACATTCACCGTAAGCTCCCCCAGCAGCAGATTGTTGGCCGCGAAACGGCTTTCTCCCTGGAGAATATTGATGGTCAGCTTTGTCTGGTCATCCCGGATCGTGCAGAAGCGCTCGGTCCGGCTGGCCGGTATCACCGTATTGCGCTCGATGATCGGACAGTAGTGGCCGGATTCAAAACGGCCGCCGCCCCGGTCAATGGTTACCTCTGTGCCCAGTGTAAAAGAACATACATCTGTGAGAATCACTTCCTTCACAGCGGCATTGCGCTCTTTCATGGCTGCCTGAATGGCAGCTCCGAGGGCCACCGCCTCATCCGGATGCACCGAAGTATCCGGGAACTTCCGAAACAGCTTGACGATGAAATTTTTTACTACCGGAAGACGGGTAGCTCCTCCCACCAGTACAATCACATCGATATCCGAAAGCTTGATATGGGCATCAGAAAGACTTCTCTGCACAGGCCTGCGGATTTTCTCCAGAAGAGGCTCACACTGCTCCTCATACTCCTTTAAAGAGATCTCAAGCTTTTCTTCCTTTCCGTCAATCAGACAGGAAAACTCGCTGCGGACACTGTCTGTAAAGCCCAGCTTGCAGTCTTCCGCCGCTTTATGAACCATTCCTCTGGTCTTCGCATCCAGGCTGTCCGGATCGATTTTCTTTTTCTGCAGGAACAGCTTCTCCAGCACATCGGTGAAATCCTCGCCGCCCAGGTAATTGTCCCCGGCCACAGCGCGCACTTCCAGGATGTTTTCAAAAAGCTCCAGAATCGACACATCAAAAGTGCCTCCTCCCAGATCGAACACCAGGAATCGGGTGTTTCTTGTCTTTTCATACAGGCCATAGGCGATGGCCGCCGCCGTAGGCTCGCTGATGATCCGCTCCACCTTAAGGCCTGCCAGCTCCCCGGCACGCTTGGTGGCTTTGCGGCGCTTGTCATCAAAATAAGCCGGCACGCTGATGACCGCCTCCGTCACCGGCTCTCCCAGATAGACTTCCGCGTCTTCCTTCAGCGAGCGAAGCACGAAGGAGGAGAGCTCCTCTGCCGTAAACTGTTTCTTTCCCAGATCAAATTTCTTCGCGCTCCCCATACTCCGCTTAAACACGGAGGCTGTGCTTCCCGGATAGAGAAGCCCCCGCTCCCTGGCGGTCTCACCCACGTAAATCTGTCCGTCTTCATCCACGCTGACCACAGAAGGGGTCAGATGCTTTCCCAGACGATTGGGGATGATCTTCGGACCATCCTCTCCGTAATAAGCCGCCAGGCTGTTTGTGGTTCCCAAATCAATTCCAATTATCATGCTATTTGCTTCCTTTGCTGTCTTTTCCCTTACCAGCGTCTTTTCAGACGCTTTGTAAGAGCTTCCACCTTGGAAAGGCTCAGATGGTTGCCCTTGGATTCCCTGCAGGCCTCCTTAAAGCAGTTCAGCGCTTCCCGCAGGTTTCCCTCCGCTTCCAGAAGAAGGCCCTCTGCCTCCCAGTAGTCCTCGCAGATCTGATAATTACAGTGCCTGCAGCGGGGCGCGTCCCCGATCTGCTTAAAGTACTTTTGCGCGTTTTCCAGTTCTCCCGCATAGAAAAACAGGCTGCCCAGCTCATAGAGCCTGCTCTTTCTGATGTAATAATTCTCCGTATACTTATCCAGGCTGCCGTACCGGGAATAAATCGCGTCAAAGGCCTTCTTTTGATAGACTGCCGCTTCCTGCTGCTTTCCGAGGGCAGCCAGACATTCCATCACATCTCTGCAGGTACGGATATATCCATCACTGTCCGGCTCTTCCAGCTCCAGCGCCTTCTGATACATTTCCAGAGCCTTTTTCGGCTTCCGTTTATAATAAAGCAGGACCCCTGCCAGATGGCTGCATGCTTCCCTCCTGCATTCCTGATTACTGCTGCGCATGTCAATGACGCGGGTAAAAGAAGCCACCGCCTTGTCATACTTTTTCATCTGGGCATATATTTCCCCTGCTTCCAGCAGATACCGGGGCGTATCCTTATCATAGCAGCGCTCTGCCATGTAGAAGGCCAGATCAAACTGCTCCAGCTTTTTGCTGACCCGGAGTAAATCCCTGCGCATGCTCCGGTTATCCGGAAACAGCTTCAGGCCCCTTCTGTACCATTCTGCCGCCCGCTCCAGCTCTCCGGTGCGCTCGCAGCAGTTTCCCAGATTTCCATAGGCAATCAGCGTCTCCGGCTTGTCTCCCATGACCTCGATGGACTTTTTAAAAAGCTCCATGGCTCTTTCATATTTTTCCTGATACTTGTAGACGCAGCCCCAGTTATTGTAAGCATATGTATTCTTCGGTTCCAGCTCAGCCGCTTTCCGGAAATCCGCCTCTGCCTTATCCCAGACACCGGCCTCCATATGGAGAAGCCCCCGTTCAATATAATAATAGGCCTCCGGCACCAGTTCCAGCTGCCGGTCCGCATAGGGCAGGCCTTCCCGGTAAAACTCCAGATCTCCCGTCTCTGTCAGCCGTTCTGTATAAATATCTACAATATTTCCGTTGAGCCGCCGGTTTTCCGGATTCACCTGCAGCGCCTTTTTATAATAATATACGGCTTTTCTCCAGTTTCCCATATCTTCACAGCAATGGGCCAGGTTTTCATAAACCATCTCATTGTCGCCATACTCCCGAACACAGATCAGATATTCCTCCTGGGCTTCCTGAAAGCGTTTCAAATCCGAAAGAGTATTGGCGCGAATCCAGTGGTAAAGCTTATCCGAATGGTATTCCAGGGCTTTTTCAATATACTCCAGAGCCTTTTTCTGTATATCTATGCCCCGGCAGCAGCGGGCAAGCTCATAATAGAGCTCTGCTTTGTTTTCATCGGATACCTGATCCGCATGTTCCCGAAACGTCCGCTCCAGCTCCCGGCATTTATCATAAGCCCTGCGGATATCCTGCTCTTCCTGAGCAGATTCTCTTAAAAGAGTAATTTCCAGCAGATCCAGCTTTGGGCTCGATACCTCTGCTTCCTTTGCCTGCTCCAGAATGCCTTTTGCGTCCTCATACTGGCTGTACCGGATAAAGACATCCGCAGCCAGCTCATAGATCGGAGCATAGCCCTGCCAGAGCGCCTTGGCCTGATAGAAATCATCCACCACGCCCTGTCCGTTATACAATTCAAAGGCGCATTTCTGACGCAGTACATAGGCATAAAAATCTCCTCTGTTATCTGCAATCATTTGATCACAGACAGCAGACGCCTCTTCAAATCTCTTCTGGTCCATCAGAATCTGAGTCTTCTCAATTCTATGTTCCCGGTTTCCCGGTTCATTCTGAAGAGCCTCTTCAATGGCTTCCAAAGCCTGTCCAAAATACTCTGCCTTTTCTGTCTCCTTTTTGCTTTCCCTGGCCAGCACATGGAAGGATTTCGCAATGATATCACAGGCGCCCGCAATGCGCCCCGGAATCTTCGCCTCTTCTTTTCCCTGCTCCTCTTCTGCCGCCTGCTCTTCCCTGGCCGCAGCCTCCTCACGGATGCAGGGAATGCATCTGCGGGCTTCCTCTGCCGCGTCTTGATAGCGCCGCTCCATGAAATAGCATTTGGAAAGCAGATTGTGGTATTCTCCCTCTTCCCCTTTTCCCACTGTCCGGCCTTCCAGAAGCTTTACTCCCTTTTCCGTCTCTTCATTCTGAAGATAGCACCAGCCAAGCTCCAGAAGGTCCCGATCCGAGGCCGTATCATTTTTCAGGCGTTCCTCATACATCCGAATCAGCTCCCGGTTGATGCCGCGCATGCATTCCATCAGCGCTTCCTCCTGGGAACTAAGCCGCAGGGCTTCCACACAGTATTTCTTCGCCGTCTCATATTCCCCTCTGTCCTGATAATACATGGCCAGATATTTATTGGCCATATAATGATCCGGTATTTCCTGCAGAACCAGTTCAAAGCAGCTGACAGAATCCGCTTTTTCACCTGCCATCCAGAAAATCTCCCCTCCGAACACATTCAGCCGCAGATCCTGTCCAAACTTCTTCAGGAGCTCATGAACAAGCTCCGCCCCTTCCTGTGCCCGGCCAGCATTTTTCTCATACCGGGCCTGTTCCAGAGTCAGATAAGGATGCCGGATGGGCATGGCAAAAAGCGTCTCAAGGGTATGAGCCGCTCCTTCCGTGTCCTGGCTGTCATTCTGCCTGCAAAGTTCATAATAATGATAAAGAAAAGTATCGTAATCTGCCGTGTCCTCTCCCTCAAACCATTCGTAGGGAAAATCATCATCACTCTGACACTGCTGCAATACAAAATCTATAAAATTGGGCGGGAACTTTTCCCGAAGCTCCGCCTGCTCCTCCTGAAGCTGAAAGGTGTGATCGAGCAGCTTCCAGATTTCCGTCTTGATCCGATAGTTTTCCGCCAAAAAGGCAAGCAGGGCGTCTCTGGCCTCCAGACTTGTGTCCAGCGCCAGACAGACCTCATCCTCCAGAAGCTCCTTCCAGCACTCCGGATCGGTTCTTCTGCCAAGAGATCCATATACATTCTTCACTTTTGACATCCACTTTTCTACCGGGGTCTCCGGCTTCTTTTCCGTCTCATCCGGCCGGTCTGCGTAGGCATTTGCCGTCTCATAAGCCTCCCGCAGTCTTTTGAAGCCTTCTGGATCGTCCTCCGGATTGGTCTTCACCAGAAGCCTCCGGTATGCGTTCCGGATAGCGTCTCTGTCCTTTGTCTTTTGAATTTCCAATACCGAAAAGCTGATATTTTCGTCCATGGTATCTCCCCTTTGTGATGCGCTTCTTCCGTCTTCCGGCACCGCGGATTTTTCCGTTCCGGCAGCCGGGCCCATACTGGTTATAAGTATATCACAAAGTTTACCGGTTGTGAACCGCCATCAGCGCGGTTTGTTTTCCGTCTCCTCCTTCAGCCGCAGCCGCAGGAACCGCTTCTTCAGCTGGCTCAGATTCAACGGAAACAGCGGATAAATATAGCTTTTTCCTGCTATCGTCTTGTTTCCGGCAATAGCCGCAAGAGTCAGCGCAAAGCCGCCGATATAACCCCAGAGTCCGAAGATAGAGGTCAGCACCAGCATAATCAGCCGCATGAATTTCAGGGCATAGCTCAGCTCATAGCTGGACTGGGTATAATTGGCGATGGCCACAAACGCCATATACATCATGATTTCCGCGTTAAACCAGCCGGAATCCACCGTAAACTGCCCCAGA
>CALWAV010000057.1 GCA_944375745.1 uncultured Merdimonas sp. | reverse complement strand
GCCTTCCGCGCCGCGCAGAAAAGAAGGAGGTAATTGCATGGACAACAGTGCAGTCCCCACAAAAGGCAATCTCATAGCGGCTAAGAATTCTCTGATTCTGGCCCGCCAGGGCTATGAGCTGATGGATAAAAAGAGAAATATTCTGATCCGGGAGCTGATGGGCCTGGTGGATCAGGCCAAGGATATTCAGGCCGAGATCCGCACGACTTTTACAGAGGCCTACGCTGCTCTGCAGCGGGCCAATATGGAGCTTGGCATCAATGCTGTGGCTGACGTGGCCAGAAATGTACCGGTAGAGGACAGCATCGAGGTCAAGACGCGGAGCATCATGGGAACCGAAATTCCTCTGGTGCGCTACAATGCGGCTACGACCACACCGGTCTATGCCTTTTACAGCACCAAGGAATCTCTGGATATTGCCAGAGTGGCTTTCGAGAAGGTAAAGGATCTGACGATTAAGCTGTCTATGGTCGAGAATTCGGCTTATCAGCTGGCGGCCAATATCAAGAAAGCCCAGAAGAGAGCCAATGCCCTGAAGAATATCACGATTCCCCGTTACGAGATGCTGACGAAGAATATTTCAAACGCTCTGGAAGAAAAGGAACGTGAGGAATTCACAAGGCTGAAGGTTATTAAGAGAATGCATGGATAACAAAGAATCATAAAGAGAAATCTGTGTAAAAATACTTGCCGCGGCAGAGGCGAATCTGCCGGATCTGAATAGATCCGGCAGGGTTCTCCTGACGCGGTTTTTGTTTTATAATAACAGGAAAGGAAGGCTCTGCGGCGTATTGGTTTGACAAAGAAAGGTTAGTGGCTCTTCATAGAAAAATAAAATCACGAGGTGTTGGATTATGGACTACAAGAAAGCTCAGAACTATTGGAAAGAGAAAGCAGCTGCCTCAGTCAAGATGGAAGCGGCGGCACTCAAGGAGAAAATTGTGGAATATATGTCTGCATTGCGATTTTCGATAAGTATGCCGGCTTCGGCAGCCTGAAAGGGCTTCAGGTGATGGGAACTGCAGGCATTGTGGAGCCGTTTTCGGATGAGTACAACGCTCACGCGGCAGTAAAGAAAATCCCGCTTGCAGCACTTCAGAAATTGAATCCGCCGATGAACCTGCTCAAAATCCGGCCGGTCAGCGCTGATTTCCTGAATTCTGATTTTAAGCAGGATGGATTTGATTCCAGACAGCACTTGGAATTTTGATGACTGCGGGATCGAGGAGAGAGAATGGAGGGTATGTACTACCATTTGTGGATGTGCTGTTTTGCGTGATGCCGCCGTACCGGACCGGAAAAGGGGGTAGGACTTGCTGTGGGCACAGTGGTAAGAAGAGGATACGCGCCTGGCGATGAAAAAGAATTCTGGCATCTTGGATGCTCCTGGTTCTTCTGCTCGAGATTGCAGTATATTACATATGCAGACGCCGATGCCCTTCCAAGACAGCCGTGTATAAAATGGTGTTTGCCGCCTATCTAGCAGGCCTGTTTTCTCAGACGATTTTTCCGGTGATTGAATTTGGAATCCTGAGCAGTACAGGAAAGCCGTATCTGGATATTTATTTTAGACAGGGAAGCCTGGCTGGTGTAAATCTGTTTCCGTTTCGGACGATTTTGGAACAGCTGACGGGAAGAAATGAGTATTTAGGTGCGAAGGATATTTTCGTAAATGCGGTTACTAACTTCGCAGGGAACATCTGTCTGTTTGTACCGGTTGGCTTTTTATTGCCTGAAATCAGCAAGAGGTTTCGGGATGTACGAAATGCTCTAGCTGTTTGTCTGGCGATTTCTGCTTTTATTGAAATTATTCAGTTTTTCACAGGCCGCAGTATGGATGTGGATGATATAATTTTGAACAGCTTGGGCGCTGTGGGTGGCTGGCTGTTCTGGAGACTGGTGTATCACTGCAGACGGGCCGGAAGAAAATTTTGAGGTAAAGTGTACGTAAAAAAATACAAAAATGCAGATTGGGGCTTGTTACTACTTTAACAACGTGTTATAATACAGAAGATTGCTGAAAAATTATCAAAATATATCACGTAAACGAGAGAGAGGTAACAGAAATGAACAGTGAGACATCAAACAAGATCGTTGTTATCGGAGCTGGTAACGTAGGTGAGACCATCTGCTACACCCTGATGCTGCGCGCTCAGGTAGGCGAGATCGTTCTGATCGATGTAAACGAGAAGAAGGCAAAGGGTGCCGCTCTGGATATCTCCCATGGTACAGCTTTCTACAGCCAGGTACGTATCAAGCAGGGCGGATACGAGGAATGCGCGGACGCGAAGATTATTATCGTGACGGCAGGCGTAGCGCGTAAAGAGGGACAGACTCGTCTGGATCTGGCAAAGGTGAACACAGGAATTGCCAGAGATATCGCGCAGAATATCATGAAGTACGCGAAGAATCCGCTGATTATCGTTGTATCTAATCCGGTGGATGTAAATACTTACCTGATTCAGAAGGAGACAGGCCTTCCGGCAGAGCGTGTAATCGGAACCGGTACTTCTCTGGATACCGCACGTTTCCGTTATCTCTTGAGCCGCCGCTGCAAGGTGGATATCCGTGATATTCAGGGATACATTCTCGGTGAGCATGGCGATTCCCAGGTTCCGATCTGGAGCAGTGTGAACGTGGCAGGCGAGCCCATCGATCATTTCCTTCCCGCAGATGAGAAAGAAAAGGAAGAGGTAAAGAAAGAGATCGCCACCAAGGCTCGTACCGCGGGCGCTGATGTTATTTCTCTGAAGGGAGCTACCTTCGACGGAATCGCAATGTCTGCTTTCCGTATTGTAGAGTCCATCCTGAAGAACCAGAATACCGTTCTTCCGGTTGCTCATGTACTGAATGAAAGCTATGGCGAGATGGCTGGTTCCACTATCAGCCTTCCCTGCGTGGTAAATGATGAGGGTATTGCCAGAACTCTGAAGATCTCCATGACGGATGAGGAGCTGAAGGATCTGGAGCATTCCGCAAAGGTTCTGAAGGACTTTATCGCGGACGTAGTTGCGAACGACTAAGCAGCTGAAATTCTTATTTCGGATTTTCTGAGATGAGAATAACTATTGATAAGTGAAAAGGAAGCGGGGATTTGGTGACAGATCCCCGCTTCTTTTTTTGGCGTAACCCGTTAAAGGGATGACAATAAGGTTAAATAATTAACAGTATTAGGAAAATGTTGTTATGTTAGATAACAAAAACTCCTAGAAAAATGCTCGGAATTAACAAAAAATCACAAGAACAAAAACAAAAATCGACGAATTAACTAAAATGTTTATAAAAAACCAAAAAATTATCGGGAAAAAGGGTTGTTAAAAAAATGACGACATGGTACAATGTTGAAAAATTGATAGAAATTTATCAAATGGAAAGAAGGAGGTAGTCAAATGGTGTACAGCTATTATCCGGGCTGCACGTTGAAGAACAAAGCGCAGGATCTGGATCGATACGCCAGAATGTCAGCAGAGGCGCTGGGTTTTACGCTTCAGGAGATTGAAGAGTGGCAGTGCTGCGGAGCTGTCTATCCTCTGGCTTCGGATGAAATCGCCACAAAGCTGTCGGCAGTCCGCGCCTTAAACGACGCAAAGGAAAAGGGCCAGGATCTGGTGACGCTCTGTTCTGCCTGTCATCATGTGATCAAGCGGGTAAATGACGACATGCAGCATGTGGAAGATATCCGCACCAGAGCAAACAATTATCTGAAGCTTGACGAGCCCTATCTGGGAGAGACGAAGGTGCTTCATTTTCTCGAAGTGCTCCGCGACCGGGTGGGCTTCGATACCCTGAAGGAAAAGGTAGTAAAGCCTCTGACCGGGAGAAAAATCGGCGCGTATTACGGCTGTATGCTGCTCCGTCCCAGCTCTGTGATGGCTTTTGACGACCCGGAAAACCCCACCGTGATGGAGGATTTCATTCGGGCGCTGGGAGCGGAGCCGATTGTTTATCCGTTCCGGAATGAGTGCTGCGGAGGGTACATATCCTTAAAGGATAAGCCGCTGGCCGGAAGCCTGGTGGACAAGGTGATGGAATCTGCAGTCTGTCACGGAGCGGAAGAGCTGATTACCGCCTGTCCTCTGTGTCTCTACAATTTAAGAAACAGCGGAAGCCGGGAGAAGGTTCCGGTGACCTATCTTACAGAGATTCTTGCGGAGGCTCTGGGACTCATACCGGAGAAGGGAGGAGAAGCAGATGTATAGCACGGAAACGGCAAAGGCTGACATGATTCGCGAGATCAGCGGCGTCAATACAAGAAAGTGCATGAAATGCGGCAAGTGCTCCGCCTCCTGCCCGGCTTACGAGGAGATGGATATCCGTCCCCACCAGTTTGTCTCCTATGTGGAGAGCGGAAATGTGAGCGCTCTTCTGGAGTCGGAAAGCCTCTGGAAATGTCTTTCCTGCTTCGCCTGCGTGGAGCGGTGCCCGAGCGACGTGAAGCCGGCCAAGCTTATCGAGGCGGCATGGCTCATGGTCATCTGCCAGAGAGGCGGCAATTATTTAAGCCCGGACGAGGTGCCGGAGCTTCTGGATGAGGAACTGCCCCAGCAGCTTCTGGCGGCGGGCTTCCGCAAATACAGCAAATAGAGAGGATCAGGAGGTGAAGAAAAGTGCATAGAATAGGAGTATTTGTCTGCCACTGCGGTACGAATATCGCGGCGACGGTAGACATCGACCGGGTGGTGGCAGCGGCGGCGAAGGAGCCGGGCGTGGTCCACGCGGAGGATTATCAGTATATGTGCTCCGAAGCTGGACAGCTCAAAGTCCGGGAGGCCATCAAGGAAAAGCAGCTCACGGGCATCGTGGTCTGTTCCTGCTCTCCCCGAATGCACGAAAATACATTCCGCCAGGCGGCGCAGCGCGCGGGTCTTAATCCCTATATGGTAGAGATTGCAAACATCCGCGAGCACTGTTCCTGGATACATAAAGACAGAGAGGAAGCCACAGAGAAGGCCATTATCCTGGCAAGGGCGGCCATCGCGAAGGTGATGCTGAACGCGCCT
>CALWAV010000056.1 GCA_944375745.1 uncultured Merdimonas sp. | reverse complement strand
ATGGCAGTAAATCGTGTACCGGTTTTAAAGAGATGTCGTTCCCTTGGTCTGGAGCCGACCGTTTTAGGAATTGATAAAAAGTCAACAAGAGAGTTAAAGAGATCCAGCAGAAAGGTATCCGAGTATGGCCTTCAGCTTCGTGAGAAGCAGAAAGCAAAGTTCATCTACGGCGTTCTGGAGAAGCCTTTCCGCAATTACTATAAGAGAGCCGACAAGATGAAAGGCCAGACAGGTGAGAACCTGATGATCATGCTGGAGAGCAGACTGGACAATGTAGTGTTCCGTCTGGGCCTTGCCAGAACCAGAAGAGAGGCAAGACAGATCGTAGATCATAAGCATGTTCTGGTAAATGGAAAGCAGATCAATATCCCCTCCTACCTGATCAAGGCCGGAGACGTGATCGAGATCAAAGAGAAATGCAAGGGATCTCAGAGATATAAGGATATCGTAGAGGCAACCGGCGGAAGACTGGTTCCGGAGTGGCTGGAGTCTGATCTCGAGGCACTGAAGGGAACTGTAAAAGAGCTTCCGACCAGAGACGCTATTGATGTACCGGTAAATGAGATGCTTATCGTCGAGCTGTATTCTAAGTAAGCCGAAGTAAAATCAGCAGCGTAACACCCAAACCAAATATGAAGGAGGGGCCTTTTAGTGTTCGATTTTAACAAACCGAAAATTGAGATTGCAGAGATTTCAAATGATAAGAAATACGGGAGATTTGTAGTTGAGCCGCTTGAGAGAGGCTATGGTACGACACTGGGCAATTCATTGAGAAGAATCATGCTTTCTTCGTTACCGGGTGCGGCAGTCAGCCAGGTAAAGATCGAGGGTGTTCTGCATGAGTTCAGTTCCATTCCTGGAGTAAAGGAAGACGTAACTGAGATCATTATGAATATCAAGAATCTGGCTATTCGGAATACAAGCGACAGCAATGAGCCGAAGGTGGCCTATATCGAGTTTGACGGAGAAGGCGTAGTCACAGCGGCTGATATTCAGGCAGATCCTGATATTGAGATCCTGAATCCTGAGCTTGTCATCGCCCACCTGAACGGCGGTGCAGACAGTAAGCTCTATATGGAGCTGACGATTACCAAAGGCAGAGGATATGTGAGTGCCGAGAAGAATAAGAATCCGGATCTTCCCATCGGAGTGATCGCGGTGGATTCTATCTATACACCCGTTGAGCGCGTGAATATGACTGTTCAGGGTGCGCGTGTAGGTCAGATGATGGATTTTGACAAGCTGACCCTGGACGTATATACGAATGGAACCCTGGTTCCTGATGAAGCTGTCAGCCTGGCAGCAAAGGTATTAAGTGAGCATCTCAGCCTGTTTATCGACTTGTCCGAGAATGCCAAGACTGCAGAAATCATGGTAGAGAAAGAGGACAATGAGAAAGAAAAAGTGCTTGAAATGAGCATTGACGAGCTGGAGCTTTCCGTTCGTTCATTCAACTGCCTGAAGAGAGCAGGAATCAATACAGTGGAAGAGCTTTGCAACCGCACACCGGAGGATATGATGAAGGTCCGCAACCTGGGCCGCAAGTCTCTGGAAGAGGTGCTTGCGAAACTCAAAGAGCTCGGCTTGGAGCTGCACCCAAGCGAGGAATAAACCTTAATAATTATGGAGGCTCCGGCCATGAGACCGGAGCAGCCCTTCTCCAGTAAGACCGAAGATGCGTGGGGAAGCGGTTCCACACATGGAGGAAAAGAAAGATGGCAAAGTATAGAAAACTGAGCAGAACTTCCAGCCAGAGAAAGGCCCTGCTGAGAAATCAGGTAACGGCTCTTCTGGAGAATGGAAAGATCGTTACAACTGAGGCAAAGGCAAAAGAGGTACGCAAGATTGCAGAGAGCCTGATTGCTCTGGCAGTAAAGGAGAAGGATAACTTCGATACCGTTACTGTGACAGCCAAGGTTGCGCGCAAGGATAAAGATGGAAAGCGCGTGAAGGAAGTTGTAGACGGCAAGAAGGTTACCGTATATGACGAAGTAGAGAAGACTATCAAGAAGGATCAGCCTTCCAGACTTCATGCAAGACGCCAGATGCTGAAGGTTCTGTACCCGGTTACTGAGGTTCCGACCGCAGCTGCTGGAAAGAAGCGCAATACCAAGAAGGTAGATATGCCGGCAAAGCTGTTTGACGAGATTGCGCCGAAGTACGCGAACCGCAACGGCGGATATACCAGAATCGTGAAGATCGGCCAGCGTAAGGGCGATGCAGCGATGGAAGTACTTCTGGAGCTGGTATAAGCAGAGCAGATAGAAATGTAAAATGACATCCGCGCAGGTATGAAAGCTGCGGGTGGGATACCCCTGAGGTGAAGGAGTTTTTCCTGAGTCTCGGGGGTTTTTTTCGAGTATTCTTGCCCTGTGGGTCCTGCTGTGCTAAAATAAGGCGTAGTATATTTCGAGTAAATGAAATATGGCCCGGTGCAGAGAGCTTTGATGAACTGAAAGAGGCGATTCAGGAAATTCCGACCCTGTTGTCGTTTGACGTGGTAAATATGGATACCTGCCGGAGTGAACTTCTGTTAAAGGAGATCAGGGAATATGGACGAAAAATATTATAGAAGATTTGAAAGCTTCCGCAATTCATTGTCTGCTCTGGAGGAGATCAGAGAGCGGGATCTGAATGATTCCTTCATCCTCAGCGGTGCGGGAGCAAAATTTAATATTACCTTTGATCTTGCATGGAAAGTAATGAAAGATATTATAATTCAGCGTTTTGCTGTCGTAGATTTTCCAAAAGGCTCGCCGAGGGAAGTGCTGCGGAAAGCATATGAGTTTCGATTGATTTCAGATGACATCTGGATGGATATGCTTCGGGATCGACATGACCTGACGCATGATTATGACGGCGAAATTGTTAAATCGGTCTGCACAAGGCTGATAGACTCATATCTGGCTCTCTTTGAAGCCTTTCAAAAGACGGTGGAAACGCAGTATCTGTTTGAAGGAGAAGAAAAGCGTTAAAACAGAGTACTTCAATAGAGTTACGAACAGAAAAAGGAGGACATACATCATGATTTCACAGGAATGTTATGAATTAGGAAGCAAAAGCTCCATCATCCGGGAGATTTTTTCCTTTGGACTGAAGCGGAAAGCAGAAGTGGGAGAGGATAAGGTTTATGATTTCAGCCTGGGAAATCCCAGCATTCCGGCACCGCCCTCTGTAAAGCAGGCAATACTGGAGCTGCTGGAGGAACCGGCGGAAAATCTGCATGCATATTCTCCGGCGCCGGGTGATCCCCAGGTGCGCGCAGCGATTGCGGATTCTCTGAACAGGCGCTTCGGCGAGACTTTTCATGCGGATAATATTTTCATGACCTGCGGCGCGGCGGCGTCCTTGAGCATCTGCCTGAAAGCGCTGTGCAACCCGGGAGATGAAGTCATCACCTTTGCTCCGTTCTTTACGGAGTACCGCTGCTGGGTGGAAGCCACAGGGGCGTCTCTGCAGGTGGTTCCGCCGAGAATTCCGGATTTTCAGATTGATACAGACGTCTTTGAGGGCATGATTACGCCGAAGACAAAAGCAGTAATCGTAAATACTCCCAATAATCCCTCCGGAGTCGTATATTCGGAGGAAACAGTTCAGCGTTTAAGCGAGATTCTCAGAAGAAAATCGGAAGAGTACGGCGCTCCCATTTATCTGATCACGGATGAACCTTACCGGGAGATTGTGTATGATAATATTTCTGTGCCTTATCTGACAAAATATTATGAGAATACGCTGGTCTGCTATTCCTACAGCAAATCTCTTTCGCTGCCGGGAGAGCGGATTGGCTATATTGTGATTCCGGACCGCATCGCGGACCATGAGCATGTGGCTCCTGCCATTGCAGGCGCGGCCAGAGTGCTGGGCTATGTATGCGCCCCGATTTTGTTCCAGAAGGTCATTGGAAAATGCGTGGAGGATACAGGTGATTTGTCTGCTTACCGCCATAACCGGGATCTGCTGATGGGCGGACTGGAGAAGCTTGGTTATACCTGCGTGCCGCCCCAGGGAGCCTTTTATCTGTTTGTAAAGGCTCTGGAGCCGGATGCCTGCGCCTTCTGCGAGCATGCGAAGAAGTACGATCTGCTGCTGGTGCCCAGCGACGATTTCGGCTGCCCGGGCTATGTGCGGATCGCCTACTGCGTGTCTGAGAAGACAATTCTGAACGCGATGCCGGCCTTTGAAAAGCTGATGGAGGACTATAAATAAAATCCTATGGAGATTAAGATGAAACGCCCGGAACTGGAAGACCGGGATCTGATCAACAGTTATCTGAAATACGCGGATACAAGAAGCTGTGAAATGACCTTTGCGAACACCTATCTCTGGTCCAGGCATTATGGGACGGGCTTTGCCATTGTGGATGATATGCTGATTTTCGGGGAGGTGGACGGCGTCTACTCCTATACTTTCCCGGTGGGACCGGGGGATTTGAAAACCTGTCTGGAGACCCTGATGGCTCACTGCAGGGAGAAGAATACGCCCTTTCAGCTTCACAATATTACGAAAGAAGATTTTGCCCGCCTGGACGCCCTGTATCCGGGCCGGTTTGATATCCGCTATGAGAGAGATTATGCGGACTATGTCTATGAGACAGAGAAGCTTGCCGCACTTTCAGGGAAAAAATATCACAGTAAAAAGAATCATGTGAATAAATTTAAGAATCTTTATCCTGACTGGAGCTATGAACCCATTACGAAGGATAATGTGGAGGAGTGCTTCCAGATGGCGCTGCGCTGGAGAGAACTGAATGGCTGTGAGGCGGATGAAGAGAAACATGCAGAAATCTGTGTGACACTGAATTTCCTGCGTCTTTTTGAGGAGCTGGAAATGCGGGGCGGAGCTCTCCGGGTAAACGGGGAAATCGTGGCATTTACGGTGGGAGAGCCTGTGGGAATGCGCCAGGATACGCTGGTGGTTCATATTGAGAAAGCGTTTGCGGATATTCAGGGAGCCTATACGATGATTAATCAGCAGTTTGCCATCCATGAAGGCCAGGGGTTCCAGTATATCAACCGGGAGGATGACGTGGGAGAGGAAGGCCTGCGCCAGGCAAAACTGTCCTATAAACCTGTCTTTTTAATTGAAAAAGGGGTTGTAAGAGAGCGCGGTCTTTTGTAAGATAAAAGAATCCGGGAAATACGGGATGATACAGGAAAAGAGGAGTCAGACAGCATATGAAAAAATGGGAAGAGCATGTCCGGAGAGTGGTTCCCTACACACCGGGAGAACAGCCGAACTGTCCGGAAATGATTAAGCTGAATACAAATGAAAATCCATACCCTCCTGCGCCGGGAGTGCAGAAGGCTCTGGAGGAGCTGCAGGCTGACAGCTTCCGGCTCTATCCGGATCCGGCAGCATCGGAGCTCATCGATGGGCTGGCAGAGTACTACGGAAAGGGCAGGGACTGCTTTTTTGCGGGAGTGGGATCGGATGATGTGATTGCCATGGCTTTCCAGACATTTTTCAATTCGGAGAAGCCGATTCTGTTTCCTGATATCAGCTATTCCTTTTACAGTGTGTGGGCGGATTTGTTTGGGATCCCATACCGGCGTCCGGCTCTGGACGAGGAATTCAAGCTGGTAAAAGAGGATTATTTTGCAGAAAATGGAGGAATCATTTTCCCCAATCCCAACGCGCCTACGGGAATTTATCTGGAGCTTGACGCGGTAGAGGAAATCATTGCCCGCAATCCGGATTCGGTGGTGATTGTGGATGAGGCTTATGTGGATTTTGCAGGGCCTTCTGCCATGGAGCTTGTGGATAAGTATGACAATCTGCTGGTGGTGCAGACCTTTTCCAAGTCCCGGTCTATGGCTGGCATGCGGATTGGGTTTGCTGTGGGGCAGCCGAAGCTTATCCGCTATCTGAATGATGTAAAATATTCCTTTAACTCTTATACGCTGAATCTGCCGGCTCTGAAGCTGGGGGCGGCGGCTCTGAAGGATAAGGCGTACTTCAGAGAGACTGTCGAAAAGATTACAGCCACAAGGGAACGGGTGAAGAATGAGCTGGCCGGTCTTGGATTTTCCTTTCCGGATTCCAGGGCAAATTTCATATTTGCCTCTCATAAAAGCTGTCCGGCGAAGGAGCTTTTTGAAGCGCTGAAGGAAAAGAACATCTATGTACGCTATTTTGATTCCCCGCGGATCAATAATTATCTGCGGATTACAGTGGGGACAGACGCGGAGATGGATGCGCTTCTGAAATTTCTGAAAGAATATCTGAAGGAATAAAAGGAGAGATATCAGATGCAGCGTCTGAGAAAGAAGCTTTACTTTATCTATAATCCTCTGGCGGGAAAGGGAAATGTGCGGGGAAAACTGTATGAAATTATACAGGCACTGGCCTCGGCAGAGTATGAGGTGACCGTATATCCCACCCGGGAACCAAAAGACGCCACAGAACGGGTGGAGAATCTGCCGGAGGATTATGATCTGGTGGTCTGCTGCGGAGGAGATGGAACACTGGATGAGGTAGTCACGGGCATGATGCATCGTGAGCATAAGATACCGGTGGGCTACATTCCTGCCGGTTCCTGCAATGATTTTGCCCGTTCCCTGCAGATCCCGGGCAATATGCAGCAGGCTGCGGAGATTGCGGTACAGGGGGAGAATTTCGCGGTGGATGTGGGTTCTCTCAACGAGAGAAATTTTATCTACGTGGCGGCCTTTGGAATTTTTACTGACGTATCTTACACCACGAAGCAGGGAATGAAGAATGTTTTGGGGCATATGGCATATATTCTGGAAGGAATGAAGCGTCTCACCAGCGTTAAATCCTATTATCTGAAGGTGACGAGCGAGGAAATGTGCTTTGAGGGAGACTTCCTTTTCGGAATGGTGACCAATTCCAGATCGGTAGGAGGCTTCAAGAGCATTGTGGGGAAAAACGTGGTCTTTGATGATGGAATCTATGAAGTGACTTTCATTCAGAGGCCCAGGAATGCCATAGAGCTTCAGGAGATTCTGGGGGCTCTTGCCATTTCCCAGATTGATACCAAGTATATGTATTCCTTCCGCAGTTCCCGGATTGTGGTGGAGTCAGAGGAACCGGTGCCCTGGGCGCTGGACGGCGAGTACGGCGGTGAATATGAGCGGGCCGTAATTTCCAATAATCCACGGGCTGTGGAAATCCGGATTGCCCCTGCGGTTCTGGAGAACTTAAGGGAGCAGGAAACGGCAGAGGAACGGAAAGAGATTCTGCAGGCAGAATAGAGAAATAAGCTCCGGCAGGAAGAAAGAACCGGGCCGGGAGTCATTTTACAGAATAAAAAACAAAAGGACAGGGAGAGAGTAATGGAAGGAAAGACGAACATTTCTGAAATTTTCGGGGAAAATGTATTCAACGACACAGTCATGGAACAGCGGCTTCCGAAGAAAATCTACAAGGAGCTGAAGCAGACTATCCGGGAAGGCAAAGAGCTTGATCTGGCCGTGGCGGATGTGGTGGCTCATGAGATGAAGGAGTGGGCGCTGGAGCAGGGAGCGACTCATTATACCCACTGGTTTCAGCCGCTGACCGGAGCAACCGCAGAAAAGCATGATGCCTTTTTGTCCGCGCCGAAGCCCAATGGAAAGGTGTTGATGGAGTTCTCCGGAAAAGAGCTGGTAAAAGGCGAGCCGGATGCTTCTTCTTTCCCCTCAGGAGGCCTGCGCGCCACCTTTGAGGCAAGAGGGTATACAGCCTGGGACTGCACCTCTCCGGCCTTTGTAAAGAAGAGCGCGGATGGTTCCAGAGCGATTCTCTATATTCCCACAGCTTTCTGCTCCTACAAGGGAGAGGCTCTGGACCAGAAGACACCCCTCCTGCGTTCCATGGAAGCCATCAATAAGCAGGCACTCCGCCTGCTGCGTCTGTTTGGAAATACCACATCCAACCGCGTCACTCCGTCTGTTGGAGCGGAGCAGGAGTATTTCCTTGTGGACCGTGAAAAATATCTGAAGCGCAAAGACCTGATCTTTACGGGAAGAACTCTGTTCGGAGCCATGCCTCCCAAAGGACAGGAGCTGGACGATCATTACTTCGGCGTTATCCGGGAGCGGATTGCCGATTTTATGAATGATGTAAATAAGGAACTGTGGAAGCTGGGTGTCTCAGCCAAGACCCAGCACAATGAGGTGGCTCCCGGACAGCATGAGCTGGCGCCCATCTACGCAGAATGCAACGTGGCGGTGGACCACAACCAGCTGATCATGGAGACCTTGAAAAAGGTGGCCTACGAGCACGGTCTTCAGTGCCTGCTTCACGAAAAGCCTTTCGCGGGAGTCAATGGTTCCGGAAAGCATAACAACTGGTCTCTGACCACCGATGACGGAATTAACCTTCTGGATCCGGGAAAGACGCCCCATGAGAATGTCCAGTTTCTTCTGGTGCTGACCTGTATCCTGAAGGCAGTGGACACCCATGCGGCTCTTCTGCGGGAATCTGCCGCCGATGTGGGGAATGACCACCGTCTGGGCGCAAACGAGGCTCCCCCTGCCATTATTTCCGTCTATCTGGGAGAGCAGCTGGAGGATGTGCTGTCTCAGCTGATCAGCACCGGCGAGGCTACTCACAGCCTGAAGGGCGGCCATCTGCATACAGGTGTGCGCACCCTTCCGGATTTCGCCAAGGATGCCACAGACCGGAACCGCACATCACCCTTTGCCTTTACCGGAAACAAGTTTGAGTTCCGTATGGTAGGCTCCCGTGATTCCGTGGCGGAGCCCAATGTGGTGCTGAATACGATTGTGGCAGAGGCATTCGCTGAGGCATGTGACGAGCTGGAGAAGGCGGAAGATTTCGATATAGCAGTTCATGATCTGATTAAGAAATACGCTTCCGGGCATCAGCGGATTGTATTCAACGGAAACGGATATTCCGAGGAATGGGTGGAGGAAGCAAAGAGAAGAGGCCTGCCTAATATTAAGACCATGGTGGAGGTCATTCCGGTGCTGACAGAAGAGAAGACAGTCGCGCTGTTTGAAAAATTCGGTGTCTTTACCCGCGCGGAGCTGGAGTCCCGTGCGGAGATCCAGTACGAGACCTATTCCAAGGCCATCAATATTGAGGCCCGGTCTATGATTGATATTGCGAGCAAGCAGATTATTCCGGCTGTGCTGCAGTATACCACAGCTCTTGCTTCTTCCATCAATCAGATCCGGGAGGCCTGTACAGAGGCCAATATCAGCGTGCAGATTGAGCTGCTGAAGGAGTGTTCCTCCCTGCTGGCGGCCACAAAGGCGGCGCTGAAGGAGCTGATGGAGGTGACAGATCTGGCTGCGGATAAGGCCGAAGGCCGTGAGCGCGCTGTCTACATCCTGAATACGGTGGTTCCGGCCATGGACGCGCTGCGCCGTCCGGTGGATAAGCTGGAGATGCTGGTGGCCAAGGATGTGTGGCCCATGCCTTCTTACGGCGATTTGTTGTTTGAAGTGTAATCTGCAAAAAATTCCGGAACAGCGGGAAGAAAGAAAAATATTCCGGTGTAAAGCGGAAAAAGCAAAAAAAGAATGGGATTTGAATTTCTGCTTGCTTTTTCAAAAGAATTCGTGTATGTTATAGAAAAACATAGAGCAAAGAATGAACAAGGGCGTTCCACAGGGTGGAATGCCCTTGTTTTGCTTTTAAGGAGGGTATTATGAAAGAGTTTACGAATGTAACAGAGGTTTTCGGCTCTAACGTATTCAATGACGCGGTCATGCAGGAGCGTCTTCCCAAAAAGGTCTACAAGGAACTGAAAAAGACTATTGAGGAAGGCAAGGAACTGGATTCGGCCACAGCTGACGTGGTTGCCCATGAGATGAAGGAATGGGCAATTGAGAAAGGCGCGACCCATTATACCCACTGGTTCCAGCCCATGACGGGCGTGACAGCGGAAAAGCACGATTCCTTTATCAGCGCGCCGGATGAGACAGGAAAGGTTCTCATGAGCTTTTCCGGAAAAGAGCTGATCAAAGGCGAGCCGGATGCCTCTTCTTTCCCGTCCGGAGGCCTGCGTGCCACCTTTGAGGCGAGAGGTTACACGGCCTGGGACTGCACCTCTCCCGCATTCGTAAGGCAGGACGCCGCGGGAGCCACTCTGTGCATTCCTACCGCTTTCTGTTCCTATACAGGAGAAGCCCTGGATCAGAAGACTCCGCTTCTGCGTTCCATGGAAGCTATCAATGCCCAGGCCCTGCGTCTTCTCCGCCTGTTCGGAAATACCACTTCCAAAAAGGTAACTCCTTCAGTGGGACCGGAGCAGGAATATTTCCTGGTAGACAAAGCAAAGTATCTGCAGAGAAAGGACCTGATTTATACAGGAAGGACCCTGTTCGGAGCCATGCCTCCCAAGGGACAGGAGCTGGACGATCACTATTTCGGAACGATCCGCCAGCGTATTGCCGCTTTCATGAAGGAAGTAAATGAAGAGCTGTGGAAGCTGGGCGTACCGGCCAAGACACAGCACAATGAGGTGGCGCCGGCACAGCATGAGCTGGCTACCATTTATTCAGAAGCTAATGTGGCTGTGGACCAGAATCAGATTGTCATGAAGACCCTGAAGATGGTGGCCTGCCGCCATGGCCTGCAATGCCTGCTTCATGAGAAGCCTTTCGCGGGGGTCAATGGTTCCGGAAAGCATAACAACTGGTCCATTACCACGGATGACGGAATCAACCTTCTGGATCCGGGCACTACACCCCATGAGAACATTCAGTTCCTTCTGGTGCTTGCCTGCATTTTGAAGGCAGTGGATACCCACGCAGACCTGCTCCGCGAGTCTGCTGCTGACGTGGGAAATGACCACCGTCTGGGAGCCAATGAGGCACCGCCCGCAATCATTTCCGTATTCCTGGGCGAGCAGCTTCAGGACGTGGTAGAGCAGCTGCTCAGCACCGGAGAAGCGACCCACTCCAAGGAGGGCGGCAAGCTTTTCACAGGTGTACAGACACTGCCGGATCTGACCAAGGACGCCACAGACCGGAACCGTACCTCACCCTTTGCTCTTACCGGAAACAAATTTGAGTTCCGTATGGTAGGCTCCAAGGATTCCATCGCAGCACCCAATACCGTGCTGAACACCATCGTAGCAGAGGCGTTTTCCGATGCCTGCGATGTGCTGGAAAAGGCAGACGACTTTGACATGGCAGTCCACAACCTGATTAAGACCTATCTGACTGAGCATCAGAGAATCATTTTCAACGGAAACGGATACTCTGAGGAGTGGGTAGAGGAAGCAGAGCGCAGAGGACTCCCCAACATCAAGTCCATGGTAGACGCGATCCCGGCTCTTACCACAGAAAAAGCAGTGGATCTCTTCGAAAAGTTCCATGTATTTACAAAGGCAGAGCTGGAATCCCGTGCTGAGATTCAGTATGAGACCTATGCCAAGGCGATCAATATCGAAGCCAAAGCCATGATCGATATTGCGAGCAAGCAGATTATTCCGGCCGTGGTAAAATATACAAAGAGCCTGGCAGATACAGTTAATTCTGTAATGGCAGCAGGAGCAGCGGCAAATGTACAGATTGAGCTGCTGAACGAGACCACAGCTCTTCTGGAGGAGACCAAGACGGCTCTTGCGAAACTGATTGAGCTTGACAAGAAGTCCGAAGAGATTCCGGAAGGCGCAGAGCTGGCCCGTTACTTCCATGATGAGGTGTTCCCGGCTATGGGAGAGCTTCGTGCCCCGGTAGATAAGCTGGAGATGATCGTGGATAAGGAAATGTGGCCGATGCCCTCCTATGGTGATCTGATGTTTGAGGTATAAAAGAAAAAAAGAATTCTTCTTGAGAAGAATGAAAAAGGCTGCGGCCGGCAGAACGAATATCTGCCGGCCGCGGTTTTCCTTATCCTTTCAGTTTTTCGGCGAAATCGGCCATAATCTCTGAAACTTTTATCTGCTGGGGACAGACTTGTTCACAGCTTCTGCAGCCGATGCAGGCTGAAGGCTGTTTATCCTCCGGAAGAGCGGAGAGAGCCATGGGAGCGATGAATCCGCCTCCGGTGAAGGTATGCTCATTATACAGCTTGATAAGAGAAGGAATATCAAGCTCCTGAGGACAGTGGGAGGTGCAGTAATGGCAGGCAGTACAGGGCACGCCCTTGGCCATACTGTCTGCCATAAAAAGCAGTTCAGACATTTCTGCCTCATTTAAGGGGCGGTCCTCTGAGAAGGTTTTGATATTTTCCTTCAGCTGTTCAAAATTGGACATACCGGACAGAACCATGGTTACGCCGGGAACTGACTGCAGGAAGCGGAAAGCCCAGGCGGGAATGGCCTCATCGGGACGCAGGCCTTTCAGTTTTGCGGCAGAAGCCTCATCCAGGCTGGCCAGACGGCCTCCCCGCAGAGGCTCCATGACCCATACAGGAAGATGGTACTCCTGAAGCAGCTTCACCTTTGCTTCCGCGTCCTGGAAATGCCAGTCGAGGTAGTTCAGCTGAATCTGGCAGAACTCCATTTCCTTCCCGTATGCTTCCAGAAAACGCTTCATGACCTCATAGCTTCCGTGGGCGGAAAAGCCCAGATGACGGATGCGTCCTTTGGCCTTCTGCTCCTTCAGATAAGCCATAATGCCGTATTTTTCATCCAGATAGGCGTCGATATTCATTTCGCAGACATTGTGGAAAAGGTAAAAATCAAAATATTCCACCTGGCATTTTTCCAGCTGGCGGTGGAAGATTTCCGCCACCTTGGGCATATTGCTCAAATCATATCCGGGAAATTTGGTAGCCAGGAAAAAGCTCTCTCTCGGATATTTTTTCAGAGCCTGGCCGATGACGGTTTCAGAATTGCCGTCATGATAGCCCCAGGCTGTATCATAGTAGTTGATGCCCTGCTCCATAGCGTAGTCAACCATTTTCTGAGTCTGTTCCACGTCAATGTCAGCGTCAGAGCTGCTTTTCAGAGGCAGGCGCATGCAGCCAAGCCCCAGAGCGGATAACTTCAAGTCCTGAAAATTTTTGTAAATCATAATATCCTCCTTCTTATTTCCGGCTAATCAGACAAAAAGTAAGTCTTTTCAGTTTCAATTATAAGAGCTTTTGGGGGAAATGGCAAATATTCAGATTGAATAAGAAGGTATAGAAAAAAACTATAGAGAAAATCTGGAAAATCTGCGGTTCTGTCGCTTTCGGCACTTCTGTTCCAGGACTGAAAGGGCGCCGGCGCGAGAGAAGGCTTTTGCCTTCTTCTGCGCCGGCGCCTCATATGCGTTTTCCGCTGGTTTTCTGGTGAGCTATGATTTTTTCATGGCAGCCCGTTTTCTTAAAGTGGGATCCAGAATCTTTTTCCGGATACGCAGGCTCTTGGGGGTAACCTCCAGAAGTTCATCGGTGTCAATGAATTCCAGGCACTGTTCCAGGCTTAAAACCCGGGGCGGTGTAAGCTTCAGGGCTTCATCCGCGCTGGAGGAACGGGTATTGGTCAGCTTCTTGGTCTTGCAGACATTCAGCTCGATGTCTTCTGACTTGCCGTTCTGTCCGATGACCATGCCCGCATAGACCTTTTCGCCAGGTCCGATGAAGAGGGTACCGCGCTCCTGGGCATTGAACAGTCCGTAGGTAATGGCTTCGCCTGCTTCGTAGGCGATCAGGGATCCCTGCTTGCGGTACTGAATGTCTCCCTTGTAGGGACCGTAATTTTCAAAAATGGTGTTCAGGACGCCGGTTCCCTTGGTATCTGTCAGAAACTCACCCCTGTATCCGATAAGGCCTCTGGCCGGAATCAAGAATTCCAGGCGGGTGGAGCCGCTGCCGTTGCTGTGCATGTTGAGAAGTTCGCCCTTTCTTTCCCCCAGCTTCTGGATGACATTTCCGGCGTACTCATCGTCCACATCGATATAAGCGCGCTCCATGGGCTCCAGCTTCTTTCCGTTTTCGTCTGTATGGTAGATAACCTCAGCCTTGCTGACTGCGAATTCGTAACCTTCCCGGCGCATACTCTCAATCAGGACGGACAGATGCAGCTCGCCGCGGCCGGATACCTTGAAGCACTCGGTGGAATCTGTCTCCTCTACCCGGAGGCTCACATCCGTATTCAGCTCCCGGAACAGACGATCCCGCAGATGACGGGAGGTGACATATTTGCCTTCCTGTCCTGCCAGCGGGCTGTCATTTACCATGAACTGCATGGAAATGGTGGGTTCGGAAATCTTCTGGAAGGGAATCGCCTTCGGATTCTCCGGAGAGCACAGAGTATCTCCGATATGAATATCCGCGATACCGGAAATGGCCACGATGGAACCGATGGTCGCTTCCGGCACATCTATCTTTTTCAGTCCGTCAAACTCATAGAGCTTGCTGATCTTTACCTTTTTCAGTTTATCCGGATCATGATGATTTACAATCACCATTTCCTGATTGACATGGATGGTTCCGTTGTCCACTTTTCCGATGCCGATACGGCCCACATACTCGTTGTAATCAATGGTGCTGATCAGAACCTGCGTGCCTGCGTCCGGGTCGCCCTCAGGGGCGGGAATATAATCGATAATGGTCTCAAACAGAGGACTCATATCCTTGGGCTCGTCATCCATGCTGCGCATGGCGTATCCGTCCTTGGCGGAGGCGAACAGGAAGGGACAGTCCAGCTGTTCATCGGAGGCATCCAGATCCATCAGAAGCTCCAGCACCTCATCCACAACCTCCAGGGGACGGGCTTCCGGACGGTCGATTTTGTTGATGCAGACAATAACCGGAAGATCCAGCTCCAGAGCCTTGCGCAGCACAAATTTTGTCTGGGGCATGGAGCCCTCGAAGGCGTCTACCACCAGAATAACGCCGTTTACCATTTTCAGGACACGCTCTACCTCGCCGCCGAAATCAGCATGGCCCGGTGTATCTACAATATTGATCTTTACGCCGTTGTAAGTGACGGCAGTATTTTTGGAAAGAATTGTGATTCCCCGCTCTCTTTCGATGTCGCCGGAATCCATGACGCGCTCCGCGACCTCCTGATTGGCCCGGAAGACGCCGCTCTGCTTTAAAAGCTCATCCACCAGTGTGGTCTTGCCATGGTCTACATGGGCAATGATCGCAATATTTCGAACATCTTCTCTTTTCATAACTTTTTCCTCAATCATTTTATCTGCTCTGATTTCCCGTTAACTCATACAGTTTACCACATTCCGCCGCAAATACAAGCAAATTCAAAAATTTTATGGAAAATGGTTCTAAAAGCGGGAAACCGGGCATATATATCATAAAGGCAGCGGGAATCAGAGGGCATACTGTGCGCTGCCCGGCGAAAAACGGAAAATACAAAGGCCCCGCTCCGGGAAAAGCGCGCGTATCTGCCGGACAGGGGAGAAGAAGGGAGAACCAAAGTTATGTCAGATAAGGTCATTGAGAACAATCA
>CALWAV010000055.1 GCA_944375745.1 uncultured Merdimonas sp. | reverse complement strand
AAGCTGCCTGCGGACTGCAGCGAAAGAGATGTATTTGTGGTGGACCCCATGCTGGCTACTGGCGGCTCCGCTGTGGCGGCCATTCAGATGCTCAAGGACAGAGGCGTGCGCAACATCCGCCTGCTTTCCATCATTGGAGCGCCGGAAGGCGTAAAGAAGATGCAGGAAGCTCATCCGGATGTGGACATTTACATCGGAGCCCTGGACGACCACCTGAATGAGCACGGCTATATCGTTCCCGGACTGGGCGATGCCGGAGACCGTATTTTCGGCACGAAATAGACAAGCCCGCGCGGGTCCTGCGGGGGCGAAAAGGAGAGATTCATGGAAGGAAAACGAAAGGATTATATCAGCTGGGATGAATATTTTATGGGAGTGGCCATTCTTTCCGGAATGCGTTCCAAGGATCCCAATACCCAGGTGGGAGCCTGCATCGTGAGCCAGGACAACAAGATTCTGTCCATGGGCTACAACGGTTTTCCCAAGGGCTGTGACGATGATGAGTTTCCCTGGGCAAGGACGGGAGAGGACAATGAGACCAAATATCCCTTTGTCACTCACGCGGAGCTGAACGCGATCCTGAATTACCGGGGAGGAAGCCTGGAAGGGGCAAAGATTTATGTGGCTCTTTTCCCCTGCAATGAATGCGCGAAAGCGATTATTCAGGCCGGCTTAAAGACTGTGGTCTATGCTTCGGACAAGTATGCGGACACTCCTGCCACACTGGCGTCCAAGCGGATGTTCCGGGCGGCGGGCGTGGAACTGGTGCCCTATCTGTATACGGGAAGAAAGATCGAGCTGGAGTTGTAAGACAGGAAATCCGCTGCTCCGCTCAAGGAGCAGTGCAGGATAAATATGGATGCCGGCCAGCCGGAATGCTGCCGGGACATCCGGAAATTGAGGAGGAAACAAAAATGTCATTTGTTACATCGGAAAAAATGCTTTTGGACGCGCAGAAGGGCGGCTATGCGGTAGGAGCGTTCAATGTGGAAAATATGGAAATGGTAATGGCTGTGATCGCGGCAGCGGAGGAGCTTCGGGCGCCGCTGATGATGCAGACCACTCCGTCCACAATCAAGTACGCGGGACTGGATATGTATCTGGCAAATGTGAAGGCGGCAGCTGAGAAAGCCAGCGTTCCGGTGTGTCTGCATCTGGATCATGGCGACAGCTTTGACCTGGCTATGCGGGCGCTGCGTGTGGGATACACCTCCATCATGATCGATGGCTCCCACAATGTGTTTGAGGAAAATATCGCTGTGACAAAGGCAGTGGCAGACGCCTGCCGCCCGTCCGGAATTCCGGTGGAAGCAGAGCTGGGAAAAGTAGGCGGCAAGGAAGATGATCTGGACGGCGGAAACGGCGGATACACAGATCCTCAGGAAGCTAAGGAATTCGTGGAGCGCACGGGAGTAGGTTCCCTGGCAGTGGCCATCGGAACAGCCCACGGCGTATATAAGGGAGAGCCGAAGCTGGATCTGGACCGCCTGGCGGAGATCCGCAAGGTAGTTTCCATTCCGCTGGTGCTTCACGGAGCAAGCGGACTTTCCGAGGAAGCGGTTGTGGAGAGCATCAGGCGCGGTATCTGCAAGGTGAACTTTGCTACAGAGCTCCGTATCGCTTACACAGACGGCGTAAAGGAATTCCTGGCAGCCAATCCGGATGCCTTTGACCCGAAGAAGTACGGCAAGGTGGCTATGGAAAAGGTAAAAGAGGTTGTGAAGCTGCGCATGACCATGTGCGGCTGTGTCGGAAAGGTATAAATCCGGAAGCAGAATTTTGACGCGGCGAGGAGTCTCCCGGGGACCGGCGGGGCATATCCGTCCCGCCGGTCCCCGGGAGAGCCTCTTTCCGATACCGGAAAGAGGCAGCCTGTCTGCGGAGAAAAGGCGGACAGAAGGGGGAAATGGAAATGAAGGTGTCACAGCTGGAGAAGCTTTACAAGGACGGGATGAATCGGCTGAAGGAACAGAAGAAGAGACAGGAGCAGGACAGGCAGGAGCAGACAGCGAAAAAGGTTCTGCGGCAGCAGAGCGCTCTTTATGAGAAAAAGCTTCAGGATATGGAAAATACCCGGGAGAAAGAGCTTCAGGATATGAAAGAAGCCTGTGAACAGAAGCTTCGGGACAGCCGGGACGCCCAGTGCCGGGAACTGCGCCTGGTGCAGGAGGAGCTTGAGCGGATTACCGATCAGGCCGTTTCCCTGAGAAGACATATAGAAGAACTGCTGGAGCAGGAAAAAGAGTAAAGAGAGCAGCGGAAAGTTATGGCAGATACACAGACAAACATACAAAGGAACAGAACATATTCGGAATACCCAGAGACAGGACGGAGGATGTCAGGCCGCAGAAAGCAGCATCTGATTTTTATCGCCCTGTTTCTTATTCTAATGCTTGTTTTTATATTCCGGAGCTTTTACGGCTTCAACACGGCGGATGAAATGTATTTTATCGGAACTTCAGAGCTGATTTACCGGGGAGGCGGAATCCTGATTGACGACTGGCATCCCACCCAGCAGCTCTGCGCCTTTCTCCTTCATCCTCTGTACTGCCTGCTCCGGGGGATGCTTGGTTCTACGGAAGGAATTGTGATGGCCAGCCGTTTTCTCTATCTGGCCTTTTCAGGAGTGCTGACGCTGTTTTTCTATCTGCGGTTTCAGAGAAGAGGATATGCGTCCTTTGGCCCGGCGCTGCTGTTTTTTATCTTTGCGCCCTTCAGTATCTGCGCCCTGTCCTACAATTCCATCGAGTTTGCGCTGCTGCCGGTGCTTCTGGCAGTGCTTTCGGCAAAGATGGAGCATTCCATCCCGGAATATATTCTGTGCGGCATTCTGATGGCTGCCATCGTACTGGCAAATCCCTTTGCCCTTCTGATGTATCTGGGCTACGGCCTGATCTGCCTGGCGGCCACTATCCGCGGGAAACGGCGGGGCAGCCAGCCGGAAGGGGCCCTTCGGTTCAGCAGCTTTCTCTGGATGACGGCAGGAGCGGTGCTGATTCTGATTCTGTTTCTGATTTTCGTCTTCCAGCGGGGAACGTTGGAGGAAGTGCTGGCGAATCTGCCCCATATTATGAGCGATCCGGAGCATCAGCAGGACTACTGGTATAAGACCTGGCGGTATTTTGAACTCTGCTTCAAAAATTATAAATACATGTTCTGCATTTTGGGTGTTGTATACGCGGCCACCCTGTTTGACAAAAACAGGTGCCGGCACGGAGTGTTCTATATGGCGCTGGCCTCTGCGGCGGTACTGCCCTATATGTTTTACTATACCTTTATTTTCGAAAACATTACCGTAAACTATCAGATGCTTCCTCTGGCATTCTGGTGCCTGGAGGTGTATCTGGTCACGGAGAAAAAAGAGAAACGGCTGTTTTACGGATGGTATCTGCCGGCCATGATTTTCACGCTGATTGTGCAGTATGCCACCAATACGGGAATCGTCACTCTCAGCGTGGCCTACGGCATGTGCTCCTGCGTGGGGCTGATCTTTGCGGCGGACTGGCTGAAGGAACAGAAGGCTCAGAGTTCCTTGAAAGCTGCCGTCCAGGCTGTAAGGGAAAACGCTCAGAAGGCTCTCAGCATCGGCCGGTCTTTCCGGTACAGAGCAGCTCTAGTCTGCGCGGCAGTGGTGATAGCTTTCCAGTTTGCGGGGACCTTTTTCCTGCGGATGACCTATGCCTGGGGAGATGAAAGGGTCTGGAAGCTGACCAGCCAGATGGAGCGGGGACCTTTGAAGGATGTCTATACCACGCCGGAGATGGCGGAGTGGTACGCGGATGTGCTGAATGAGCTGGATATGCTGAAATTGACGGAAGAGGACGAGCTGCTGGTGGTAGGCGTGGCGCCCTGGATCTATCTCTATGTGGACGCTGGCTGCGGAAGCTACTCCACCTGGCAGGTGCATGAGAACAGCACGCAGCTTTATGATTATTACGCTCTGCATCCCGATAAATTCCCGGATGTGATTTATATGGCCCACTGGGCGGACAAGTTCCTGGCCAGTGAGCTGTCCGGTCAGTTTACGGACCGGGGATATACGGTGGTGTATCAGGGCACAGGCACTGTAATGATGTCGCCGGAACGGGCTGCTGCCTGGCAGGCGGAGTGACAGGCAGCAGACAAGAGCAGCAGGCAGAATGACAGACAGAGTGACAGGCAGAATGACATGCAGCCCGCTTATGGCCGCGCCCCCGGAACCGGGGCCGCGGCCAGTTCTTTGTGCGCCTGGCGGCGTACACTTTCGCCAATTTAGAAAAAATTTAGATTTTTCATGATACTTTTCTCAGCACGGCTTCCGGCCCTATGGTATAATACCGTTAGGTATTATACCTTTATTATACGACAGAGCTGGTGGCAGTCATGAAACTTCGTTCAAAATTAATTATTACTTTTCTGATTCTGATTCTGGTTCCGGTATTGTTTACGACCGTGGCATTTTTCGGTTTCAGTCATTATCAGATGAATTCCATAAAGAAACTGTATGGGGTTGATAATGTTACCTATGAGACCCTCTCCAATACCACTGCCATGCTGAGCCGCATTACGCGGGAGGCCTATTACAATATGCAGCAGAGGGCGGAGACGGATCCGGACGCCTTTGAGGATATCCAATATCTGGATGAAGTAAATCTGGATCTGGAGACCAGGTATTCTTTCCTGGTGGTGCGCAAAGGCGGCAGCTTCATTTATGTGGGAAATGAAAATGATCAAACTGAGCTTCTGGACAGCCTGCCGGAGTATGGAGCCCATGACGCGGACCAGGAGCAGGATATGGGAATTTACATCGGCGGAAGCCTGCAGGCTCTGGTAAGGCAGTTGGATTTCCGGTATACGGATAACGCGGAGGGCAGCGCGTTCATCGTGACTTCCATAAGCAGCATGATACCGGAGGTGGAGTCGCTGATTATGGATGTGATTATGGTTCTGGCCATGATTCTGATCTTTACCAGTATGATTCTGACCGCCTGGATCTATAAGAGCATTGTGACGCCCATTCATCATCTGCAGGTGGCCACGAAAAAGATTACCGACGGCAATCTGGACTTTGAGATGCCGGCCGGGGGCGACGATGAGATAGGGGAGCTCTGTACGGATTTCGAGGAAATGCGCCGCAGGCTCAAGGAATCCGCGGAGGAAAAGCTGGAAGCCGAGAAGCAGAACAGAGAGCTGATCAGCAATATTTCCCATGATCTGAAGACTCCCATTACGGCAGTCAAGGGCTATGTGGAAGGGCTGATGGACGGTGTGGCGGACACGCCGGAAAAGCAGGAGAAATATATCCGGACAATTTATAACAAGGCCAATGATATGGAGCGCCTGATTAATGAGCTGACCTTTTACTCCAAAATCGATACGAACCGGATTCCCTACCATTTTGACCACATCAATGTAAGCGCATATTTTGCGGACTGTGTGGAAGAATTGTCCATTGAGCTGGAAGAGCAGAATATTGAGCTGGCCTATTTTAATTATGTGGATGAGGATGTGCAGGTTATCGCGGACGCGGAGCAGATTAAGAGGGTCATCAATAATATTGTCAGCAATTCCATTAAATATATCGACAAGCCCAAAGGTTATATCAATATCCGCGTAAAGGATGTGGGAGATTTTGTGCAGGTGGAGATCGAGGATAACGGCAAGGGAATCGCCACCAAGGATCTGCCGCTGATCTTCAACCGCTTTTACCGGACGGACGCTTCCCGGAATTCTTCCAAGGGCGGAAGCGGAATCGGCCTGTCTATCGTGAAAAAGATTATCGAAGACCACGGTGGAAAGGTATGGGCTACAAGTAAGGAAAATACGGGAACAGTTATGTACTTTGTTCTCAGAAAATATCAGGAGGTACCGGTGACATGAGCGACAAGATATTGATTGTGGAAGATGAAGAGGCCATTGCTGACCTGGAAAAGGATTACCTGGAGCTTTCCGGGTTTGAGGTAGAGATTGCTTCCGACGGCGAGACAGGATTGAAACGGGCGCTGAATGAGGATTTTCAGCTGGTGATTCTGGATCTGATGCTGCCCGGAGTGGATGGTTTTGAGATCTGCCGCCAGATGCGGGAGAAGAAGAATACGCCGATTATCATGGTTTCCGCAAAGAAGGATGATATAGACAAGATCCGGGGGCTTGGCCTGGGAGCGGATGACTATATGACGAAGCCCTTCAGCCCCAGTGAGCTGGTAGCCCGCGTAAAGGCCCATCTGAACCGTTATCAGCGCCTGGTAAACAGCAACGCGAAAGAGAATACAGTCATTGAAATCCGGGGGCTCAAGATCGACAAGACCGCCCGCCGGGTATGGGTAAATGGAGTGGAGAAGAACTTCACATCCAGAGAATTCGATCTGCTGACCTTCCTGGCAGAGAATCCGAACCATGTGTTTACGAAGGAAGAGCTGTTCCGGAAGATCTGGGATATGGATTCGGTGGGAGACATCGCCACAGTTACGGTGCATATCAAGAAAATCCGGGAAAAGATAGAGCAGAATTCTGCAAAGCCCCAGTATATCGAGACGATCTGGGGCGTCGGGTACCGCTTTAAGGTATAAAGGATTAGGCGATCCAGAATGATCTTGCCGGTCAGTTCTGGTACGACCGGCTCGTTTCGCCAGTTCGTAAAATCCTCGTCATCGGTAAGATTCTGCCGGTAGTTGATACCCTTGTCCGTTATGTAACAGGAGTGAGGCAGGGTTACCTGGCGAAGACACTCACAACGGCTTTGGCTGCGTCTGGCTGAAATTCCTGATGGTTGAATTGCAGCTTCATTTGTCTTCGCCTCCCGTCTCTTCCTCAATCCATTCTTGCAGCTTCTTTTGCAGCAATTTTTTATCTGGCAGATAAAGACTGTATTCCGATGCGAAAATATTGCTATTTTCCGGCAGGGTCATCTGAACAACAGCATCGTTTTTCTCCTTGCAGAGCAAAATTCCAATGGTCGGATTTTCGTCTGGAAGCTTTTGGTACCGGTCGTAGTAATTGACATACATCTGCATCTGTCCCAAATCCTGATGGGTTAATTTGTCGATTTTCAGGTCAATTAGGACATAGCAGCGTAGCAACCGGTTATAGAATACAAGGTCTACATAGAAATTCTCTTCATCGTAGGTGAAGCGTTTTTGACGCGCCTCGAACAAATACCCTTTGCCCAGTTCAAGCAGAAATTTTTGCAGCTTATCGATAATGGCTGATTCCAAATCCGTTTCTGAATATTTTGCCCGTTCTTCCAGCCCCAGAAATTCCAGAACCGTGGGCTGTTTTATAATGTCTGCTGGTTTTTCGATTATATTGCCCTGCTGTGCCAGGCGCATAACTTCATCTTTGTTCCGGCTGAGTGCCAGACGCTCATATAGGCTGGAATTGTATTGCCGCTGCAGCGTTCGCAGGCTCCACGCAGACTTGGTGGCTTCAATTTCGTAAAACCTGCGTTCATCTGGATTTTTAATACGCATGAGTTGCAGGTAATGCGACCAAGACAGCGTGAAAGGAACCTGTCCATCAGAAATCCGAAACACTGCTTAGGATTTCTCTTCGGTGAATTTCCGAAACACCGTTTCGGAAATCCGATCCTGATAACACAGATAAAATTTTCTCGCGTTTTCCAGGGTGTCTACCGAGAATCCCTTGCCAAACTCCGCGTTCAGCTTGTCCGAAAGTGTTTTGATAACTTTTCTCCCATAACCGGCGCGGTGCTCACCGTACTGCTGTTCTTCTACAATCCAGCGGCCAAGGGCATAATAGGTCATAAGCTGCACGAGGTTGAGCTGCCTTGCGGCAATTTTCCGAGAGTGCTGGATCAGCTCGATGGAATTGCGGCACAATGCGTCCATACCGGTTAAGGTGTCAGGCGTTAAACTGTTATTGTTTTTATCCATCGCTGTGCCTCCTTAAATGGCTTTGACTTGCTTGCTGCTAAATCGCCCGACTGCAAATCTCTTTTAACAGAGGTATTGATATTATCGATTAACTCAATTTTTACAGCACCGGGAATGTGGTTTTCGCTGCACAATCTCTGTATTCGCCGGGTAGAGATTCCCCATTTTTCAGCGGTTTGCGTTACAGATAAATATTTCATTAGCGTATCTCCTGGTTCATAAAGTCTGCTCGGCACTTGGCCGTCTAGAAAAACCAATATTATAATTGTAATCACAAAAGCGGATAAAATCAAGCAGTCATAAGTGGAATACTATTTATTTATCGAGGGTTTGGGCCACTCCCAAAATAAAATAGAAAAATGGCGCTCCGGAAGGCAGCCCGGAACGCCATTTTTCTGGTGTGTGGCCACACCGGATTTTCAGTTATAATCTTATAATCCGCAGTCTACAGCTCTCCATTCCGATATTTGGTCACCAGCGCCTGGATTCTGTCATAGGGATCCAACAGATCGCTGATGGAGACGTCGTGGTTCAGTGTGTCCACAAGGAGAGCGATATATTTGCTCATATTGCAGCTGATATAGTAAGGACGGCTCAAAAGCTCCGGTGTCTGGTAGACCAGATTGGTGGTCAGGAGCTTGGTGAAGAGGCCTTCCTCGTAGGCTTTGTCAAACTTCGCAAGACCGTTGGTGAAGAGACCGAAGGTACTGAAAATATAGATATTCCGGGCTTTGCGCTTCTTCAGCTCGCTGATGACCTCCAGCATGCTGTCACCGGAGGAAATCATGTCGTCCACTACGATCATGTCTTTTCCTTCGATATCCGTGCCCAGGAACTCATGGGCCAGAATCGGGTTGCGGCCGTTGATAATGCGGGTATAGTCACGCCGTTTGTAGAACATTCCCATGTCGAGGCCGAGAACGTTCGCCAGGTATACGGCACGGGACATGCCGCCCTCGTCCGGGCTGATGACCAGCATATGCTTACTATCGATTTGAAGGCCCTTGGTGTTTTCCAGAAGGCCCTTGATCAGCTGATAGGCCGGCGTGACGGTTTCGAAGCCATGCAGTGGAATTGCGTTCTGAACCCGGGGATCGTGGGCCTCAAAGGTAATGATATTTTCCACGCCCATATTGACCAGCTCCTGCAGGGCCATGGCGCAGTCCAGAGATTCCCGGGCGCTGCGTTTGTGCTGGCGGCTCTCATAAAGGTAGGGCATGATAACCGTCAGGCGGCGGGCTTTGCCTCCGATGGCGGCTATGACACGCTTCAGATCCTGGAAATGATCATCGGGGGACATGCGGTTTGTGTAATTGTAAAGCTTATAGGTCAGACTGTAGTTGCACACATCCACCATCAGATACAGGTCATTTCCGCGGACGGAATCATCAATGGTTCCCTTGGCTTCGCCGGATCCGAATCTGGGGGTATGAGCCGGAATCAGATAGGAATCCCGCTCATAGCCGGTAAAGGCAATGTTGGATTTATGTTCCAGCTCGCTGCTGTGGCGCCATTTCACGAGATAATCGTTGACCTCGCGGCCAAGCTCCTCACAGCTTTTTAAAGGGATCAGTCCGAGAGAACCGATAGGGATAGTTTCCAATACACGCTGGCTGCGCTGCAGTAACATAACAGTATTCCTCCATGGTTTATGAATTGGTATTGGCGTGGGCGCGCTAAAGGGCGGCGTGCCCGGATTTCAGTTTCTTTTTGATTCGTATATCGTTTCCGGGCAGCTGCCGTATGGTGTAGCAGCTGATAATGCGGGACAGGGTCCGCTCGGAATAAATATTGCGCAGGGCTTCCATATCCAGATTGGAGGAAATCAGCGTGGATTTCTTCCGCAGGATTCGTTCGTTTACGCAGAGAAAGAACTGCGATACGGTAAAGGAATTGGGAAGCTCCGTCCCCAGATCGTCAATAATCAGAAGATCACAGTCAAAAATATAAGGATAAGTCTGCTGATAATTCTGCTGCGCGTTCTTTCCTGTGCCGAAGGCGGCTTTGGACAGAAGGTCGAAGAGCTGAAAGGCCGTCAGATAGACCACAGAATGGCAGCTGTCCATCAGCTCTTTGGCGATACAGTTGGAAAGAAAAGTCTTTCCTGTGCCTACAGCTCCCAGAAGCAGCAGATTCTGAAAGCTCTTGTCAAAATTCTCAATGAACATGCGGGCCTCCATCACATTGCGCCGCATCAGTTCCCGGTCTTCTCCCTCATACCAGGAATAAGAAAAAGTAGTGAAATTCTCTTTCTCCAGGACCTCCTTCAGATGGGACTGGTGATAGAGAAGGTCGATCTCGGCCTGAAGAAAGCAGTGGCATTTCTGTCCGTCAATATAGCCGGTGTCATGGCAGTCGGGACAGCCGTATACAGGCTCCAGATCCGAGAGACTGAGTCCGTGTTCTGCAAGAAGAGCGGTCCGCCGGTCAGAAAGTCTCCGGATCTCTTCTTCCAGCTCTGCCATTCTTCCCCGGTCCTGGGAGACGGCAGCCCGGACCTTTTCCGCCTGGCAGCCGGTGATCGACTCCTCCAGAGGGGAAAGCTCCGGAATCTGTTCGTGAATGCGCGCAAGGCGCTCTTCCAGCTCCTGCCGGGAGCGGGTCTGGCGCCGGGCGTATTCACGCATGATAGAATCATACTGGGTGTTAATCAAAGGCATGTGCTGCTCCTTTGTTTACTGGTTGATAAGCTGCTTCTGCAGCTTTTCGAAGTCATAATCCCGTTCCTTGAAATTGTGGAAACGGTTCTGGGAAACATTCCTGTGGGAAGAGGAAGCCTGTCCCTTTTCCTGCGGCGCTTCGGATGCGGTCTTTCGGTTCCGGTCCAGGGCTTCCAGATCGGAAAGGGAAATTACATGGTTCTTCTTCCAGCCGGACAGAATCTTGTCCGCGTACTCAAAACCGGGCTGATGGATGGCGGCCATGGTCCGGCTGCAGGCCTCTGTGATCAGCTCCAGAGAGAAACCGTAGGTCTTCAGCCATTTATTCATATAGGTAATTTCCACATCCACCGGATTCCGGTTGGAGATGCCGAAGGCCTTCAGAATCTTGTAATAGGCCCGGTTGTAGGTGGTAGTCTGCTGCCTGGCCTGGGATACGGTCCGGATACCGGCTTCGTGCCAGCCACGGGCAGCGGCTTCTATGTAATGAATGCTTTTGTGTCCGCCTGAGACACAGTATTCCACAAGATATTCAATCAATTCCGCGCTGAAGCCCAGGGAATCATGCAGATCCAGAATCTGGGCCACCTCTTTGGAGCTTAAGGTCTTTCCCAAATACTGCTCACAGATAAACAGCAGCTGCTGGGCCTCCTGGGGTGACAGAAGATCCACAGGGCTCTGCTTCGCCGCAGGCGCGGACGGCATAGACGATGCGTCCTGCGCAGCGGACGATATATCTGGCACGGATGAACTGTCCGGCGCGGATGCCGGTGCTGCCGGCCGGGCGGCTTCCTTCACAGCCGGTTCGGAAGAGGACCCTGAAGGAGTCCCGGTTTCCTCCAGCAGGCGGACGCCGGTGAGCTGCTTCGAATCATCATATTCCAGCTTCAGAAGCTTCATTTTTTCCCAATATTTCAGCGCGCGGCAGACATCACTTTCCGTGTGGTCAAACTTGTCTGCGATGAGAGGAATGGACAGTTCCTGAGTGTCAGATTTCAGGCAGCGCAGAAGATAGAGATATATTTTCACATATTCTCCGTTTGCGCCGGGCATGTAATTGTCCAGAAAAAAATCCGGGACAAGCGTGCAGCCGCTGTCCTTGTCTTTGTGCAGAATAAAACCGCTCATATACAACACCTCTCCAAGTACCTGTATTGTAGCATAGATTTTTGAAAAAAAAAACAGGCTTTTTGCTGAATCTTCCTCTGCCGTGGAAAGTGGAAAACTGCCGCTCTGGGGATAAAAAAATGTGGATAATGTGGATAACTTTGTGGAGAAATATTATCCGCAACCGGAAAAGAAAGGGCGTCAGGACCCAAAACAGGGGAAAAAGAGGGAAAAGGGAGAAGTGAGAAGAAAAAACAGCGGAATATTTATGTCAACGGGTTGTCCACAGAAAAATCCACATGCTTTTTCCGTCAAAAAGGTGTATAAGCATGTGGATAATGTGGATAACTATCGTTTTAAGAGGTTTTCCCCTATATTTATCACGTCTCCGGCGCCCATAGTTATACACAGGTCACCGTGCATACATTTTTTCAGAAGAAATTCTTCGATTTCCTCAAAAGAGGGGAAATAATACACATCCGTGCCCAGAAACTTCAGCTCTGCTTCCAGATCCCGGGAGCTTACTCCTAAGGTGTCTGTCTCCCGGGCCGCGTAAATATCAGCCAGCACCACATGGTCTGCCAGGGAGAGAGCCTGGGCGAATTCTTTCAGAAAGGCCTTGGTCCGGGAATAGGTGTGGGGCTGGAAGACGCACCAGATCTCCCGGTGGGGATAATGGGCGGCCGCATGGAGGGTAGCCCGGATTTCCGTGGGATGATGGGCATAGTCGTCAATAATGGTGAAGCCATTTACCTGTCCTTTGTACTGGAAACGGCGGTCCGTGCCGGTAAAGGAAAGCAGACCCTGCTCCGTGGTCTTTTCAGGAATCTGCAGAGCGTCCGCCAGGGCGATGGAGGCCAGGGCATTGAGCACATTGTGTTCTCCGGGCACCTTCAGGCTGAAACGGGCGCTGCTGCCGTCCTTTCTCAGGAGACGGAAGGAAGGATGGCCGAATTCATCATAGGTAATCTCATCCGCCCGGTAGTCCGCCCCGGAGTCAGAACCGAAGGTCACCACCCGGCAGGAAAGGCCCTCTGTGATTTCCTCATAATCAGCAATATCACTGTTTATAATCAGAAGCCCCTGGGTGGGCAGAAGCTCCGCAAAACGCCGGAAAGAGCGGCGGATATCATTCAGGTCCTTGAAGAAATCCATATGGTCTTCTTCTATATTTAATATGATCCCGATGGTGGGGAAGAAATGGAGAAAACTGTTGGTGTATTCGCAGGCTTCGGTCAGAAACACGTTTGGGCCGCCTACCCGGATATTTCCGCCGATGGAGGGAAGAATGCCTCCCACGGAGATGGTGGGATCCGCGTCCTCAGCCAGAAGGATGGAAGCGATCATGGAAGTAGTGGTAGTCTTTCCATGGGTTCCGGCCACTGCCACCGAGGTCTTGTAATTGCGCATCAGCTGTCCCAGGAGCTCTGCCCGGGAAAGCATGGGGATGCCCCGCTGCTTTGCGGCAGCGTATTCGGGATTGTCCGGATGGATGGCGGCTGTGTAGACAACCAGCTGGCAGTCCTCCGGGATATTGGAAGCCTTCTGCCCGATGAAAATCTGTGCCCCCAGGGAAGCCAGATGATCGGTGAGAGCAGAGGCGTGGCTGTCAGAGCCTGACACCGGAAAGCTTTCTTTCAGAAGGATCTCCGCAAGACCGCTCATGCTGATGCCGCCGATGCCGATGAAATGAATGGGAATGGGAGTATGAAAATGAAGCTGATACATAGATTTACACTTCCTGTTCGTCGTTATTTTACGCTGCCATATAAGAAAGGGTGTCCCATCTGCGGCAGGCATATTCAGTATAGCATTAATATATGAAAAGAGACAAGTCTCAGTTTGCAGGGGACCGGGGTTCATAAGCATCAGGAGCCACCGGTGCCCTTTTTGGTACGATTTTCTGTCTTATATAGTATGAAAAGGCCATGGAGAGTGGTCTGCTCACGGAAGAATTTCGCAGCTATCTGCTGCAGGAGGAGAAAAGTGAAGCTACCATAGAAAAATATCTCCGGGATGTGCGGACATTCTGTGCTTTCGCGGCAGGACAGGCTGTCGCCAAGGAACTGGTCCGGGACTGGAAGCAGGAACTGCTGAACAGAGAGTATGCAGCACGTTCCATCAATTCCATGCTGGCCAGCCTGAACAGCCTTTTCAAGTTTCTGGGCTGGGAGGACTGCAGGGTGAGAAATCTGAAGACCCAGCGCCGGACCTACTGTCCGGAGGAAGAGGAGCTGACCAGGGCGGAATATCTGCGGCTTCTGGGCGCCGCGGGGGACAGGCCCCAGCTGCGCCTTGTGATGGAGACCATCTGCGGCACCGGTATCCGGGTATCGGAGCTCCGATATTTTACTGTGGAGGCAGTTCGGGCGGGCCAGATCGAGATCCGCTGCAAGGGAAAGATCCGCACCATACTCATGCCCGGTAAACTGAGAAAAATGCTGCTGGACCATGCAGGAAAAAACAGAATACAAAACGGAAGCATTTTTATCGGAAAAGACGGAAAGCCCTTAAGCCGGAGCTGTATCTGGGGACGGATGAAGAGGCTCTGCGGCGCGGCGAAAGTCTCGGCCCGCAAGGTCTTTCCCCACAACCTGCGCAAGCTGTTCGCGAGAGCCTTTTATTCCATAGAAAAAGATATCGCGAAGCTGGCGGACGTGCTGGGACACAGCAGCATTAATACCACGAGAATCTATATTATGACCACCGGCCTGGAACACCGCCGGCAGCTGGAACGGCTGGGGCTGATCATATAGCAGAACAGGGATAAAAAGGCATAAAAAAACACCGCATAATATTCATTATGCAGCGCAGGTCCGTTCATCTCAGACAATTTCATCCTATACATACGTATTCCAGCACGAGACTTCTGTCAATGCAAGAGGTGTTTGATACAAATAATTCCTGAAATAAGGTCAAAAATGAAATTGCGGACAGCACAAAGGCACCCGTATGCTCTTTTTTATGAAAATAAAGAGCGTGGGTGTATTTTTATGCGTCTGAAATGCCTGACGGACATCGAATACCGGTCCAAATCTGCCGGATACCACGGAGAAAAACCGGATCTTCCGCCGGCCGCAGACATAATGAATATTATGTGCAGAGGCAGGAGAACAGCCGTGGTGGAGGCCTATGACAGAGAAGGAACTGAGGCGTCTGAGCAGAGCAGAGCTGCTGGAAATGCTGCTGGCCCAGACAGAGGAGAACAGACAACTGAAGAGAGAACTGAAGGAAGCCAGAGATGCCCTCTCAAACCGGCAGATAGCCATTGAGGAATCCGGAACCATGGCGGAGGCCGCCCTGAAGCTGAACGGCGTATTTGAGGCGGCTGACCGGGCAGTTCAGCAGTATCTGGAAAATATAGAGCGCGTGATGCGGGAAAGACGTGAGGGATCATGAGCGGGAAAGAAAAACGCCCGGCCCGCGGACAGCGCAGGCGCGCCGAGGCAAGAGGAAGACCTGGGAATTCCGGGGACCGGCCCACAGCCCTGCAGCTTCGGGCAGAGCTGGAACGGGAGCGGAACCGGCGGCGGTTCGGGCATACCTTGAGCACTACTATCTATACGCTGGTGGTAGTGGCTGCCGCGGCGGTCCTGGTGGCCGTGCTGGTCATGCCGGTCTTCCGGATATACGGAAGCTCCATGAATCCCACCCTGACAGAAGGCGATATCGTAGCCGCCGTGAAAGGAACGGATCTGGAGCAGGGCGATCTGGTTGTCTTTTATTATGAAAATAAAATTCTGGTGAAACGGTACATAGCAGGCCCCGGCCAGTGGGTGGACATAGACGCGGACGGAAACGTCTACGTGGACGGCCAGCTTCTGGAGGAACCTTATCTGACGGAGAAAGCTCTGGGCGAATGCGATATCGAGCTGCCTTATCAGGTACCGGACGGCAGAATCTTTGTAATGGGGGATCACCGTTCTACCTCGGTGGATTCCCGAAGCACCTCGGTAGGCTGCGTCTCCGAGGAACAGCTGGTAGGAAAGATAGTGTTCCGGGTCTGGCCGCTGTCCGGCTTTGGAACGGTAAATTAGATTAGAACAGAAAATTTGAGAAAGGTTGGTGAAACAGCATGAAACCAAACAAAACGCCGCGCAAGCATGCGGCATTTGCCAGCTCCCGCCGGCAGAAGAGAAAATGGATGACGGCAGTGGCGTGCATGGCAGTCCTGGTGGCATTTGGCACCATCTGGGCGCTGATGATGCCCGCAGCCACGCTGGAGGGAGAGGCGCACTGGTAGTACGCCGCCGCATGAACGCAGAGCAGTAATCTGCAGCCTTAAAACCAAACCTATTTATATACCTATATAACCTATATACACCAACAAGCCTGTTCCGGCACCGGAGAGGAGACCGCATATCGCATTATTACATACATATAGTAAATAGCGAAATGCCGCAGATGCCATCCTGGCATCTGCGCCCTCCGGCCGCCCGGAATGCGGAATTCGTGTATTACCGTATTATATATTACCTGAATCACCTTCTTATACCTGCGGCAGCAGGCGTTTGAAGCTGATTGAAACAATAATAGAAACAAGAATTGAAGCAATAAAATAACTCAAACTTTAAAGAACAATACGCTGCCGCGGCATTCCGGCCCAAAAGGAAAGACTGGCCTGTACTGCTATTCTGGTTAGTTCGGCGCAGGAGACATGCATGCGAAGCAGGAAGTATGTATGCGAAGCATACGCGGGCATGGAATGACCGCAGCGGCGAGGAGAACCCTGCATGAAGAAGCTGCGAACATGAAAAAATCACGGAAAACAACTGTTTCAACTATCATTTTAATACTGGTTTTTCTTGTAGGGCTGTCCTTGCTGCTGTACCCCACGGTCAGCGACTACTGGAATTCTCTGCATCAGTCCAGAGCCATCGCCAGCTACGCGGGACAGGTGGCAAATCTGGATGATGAGGACTATGAGGAGCTGTGGGCTCAGGCAGAGGCATACAATGAGACTCTGAAAAATAAGACAGACCGTTTTAACATGTCGGAGGAAGAACTGGAGGAATACCAGAAATATCTCAGCGTAGATGGAACCAATGTGATTGGCTATGTAGAGATTGACAAAATCGACTGTTATCTTCCCATTTATCATGGGACCGATGAGTCGGTTCTGCAGGTGGGCGTGGGCCACCTGGAAGGGAGCAGCCTGCCGACAGGCGGGCCCGGCACCCACTGTGTGATTTCCGGACACCGGGGACTGCCGTCCGCAAAGCTGTTTACGGACCTGGATCAGCTGGAGGTGGGAGATACCTTTGTACTCTATGTGCTGGATGAGACTCTGACCTATGAAGTGGATCAGATCCGTATTGTGGAGCCCACGGAGCTCAGTGAACTGGCCATAGTGGACGGGGAGGACTACTGTACGCTGGTGACCTGTACGCCCTACGGAATCAATACCCACCGTCTGCTGGTGCGGGGACACCGGGTTGAAAATGAGGCGGCTGCCTCTGTGGTGCGGGTGCCTGCGGACGCCATGCAGATTGAGCCGGTGACAGTGGCGCCTCTGGTGGCTGTTCCGGTGCTGATTCTGCTGTTTATCGGGCTGCTGTTCATGACCCGGAGACGGAAATCTGTTCGAAAAAAAATCCCGCAAGGGTAAAAAACAGGAAACTATAGAAGGAGGTATCCAAAATGAAGATACATAAACGTTTGGCCGCGTTGCTGCTTGCGCTTACGCTGTGCTTCGGCTTTACCGCGACCGCCTATGCTCATGATGTGCCGGATATGGATCGGACCGGCTCTATCTCTGCCAGAATGCTGTATGACGGCAAGGCTGTGGGCGGAGGAAGCATGATTTTATACCGGGCAGGCGATATCAGCGAGAATGACGGCAATTACAGCTTTACCCTGACGGATGGCTTTGCGGCCAGCGGCGCGTCTCTGGCAAATATCTCAGACCCTGCGCTGGCAAAGAGCCTGGCGGACTATGCCAAGGCAAACAATCTGTCCGGGACTCCGGTGGTAATCGGGGATGACGGCACTGTGAAGGTCCAGAGCCTGCGTCTGGGGCTGTATCTGGTGGTACAGGATAAGGCTGCGGACGGCTTTGAGGCGGTTTCTCCGTTCCTGGTAAGCGTGCCCATGTTTGAGAATGGTTCTTATGTCTATGATGTGAACGCGGAGCCCAAGCTGAGTGCACTGACAAAAACCCCTGTTACGGATCCGGGAACATCCGGAGGCGGCTCTTCCAGCGGCGGCTCCTCATCCGGTTCGGGCTCTTCAGGTGCAGCCGGAACGCTTCCCCAGACAGGACAGCTGAACTGGCCTATTCCGGTACTGTCTGCCGCAGGTCTGTGTCTGTTTTTCCTGGGCTGGATGCTGCGCTACAGCAGACAGAGGAAGGCTTATGAAGCGTAAAATCGGAACAGTTTGTATGACTCTGGGGGCAGTGCTGATCCTTGCGGCGCTGTCCCTGTTCCTGTGGAACCGCTGGGAGGACAGCCAGGCCGGCGTCTCCGTGGAGGTGATTCTGCCTCAGATCATGGAGCAGGTGGAGGAGGACGCCAGGACGACAGATCCTTACAGCACAGAGATGCCGGAAGCGGAAGTGGACGGCTATGAATATATCGGTTATCTTTCCATACCTTCTCTGGGGCTGGAACTGCCGGTGATGAGCGACTGGAGCTATCCCCAGCTTCGGATTGCCCCCTGCCGGTACTATGGTTCTGTGAAGACGGAGGATCTGGTTATCGCCGCCCACAATTATTCCCGGCATTTCGGAAACATCAAAAATCTGTCTCCGGGAGCTGAGGTGTATTTTACGGAAATGGACGGGACAGTCACTGCCTATGAGGTGGTGGAAGTGGATACCTTAAATCCCACGGCAGTGGAAGAGATGACAGACAGCGGCTATGCCCTGACCCTGTTTACCTGCACCTACGGGGGCCAGAGCCGTGTTACAGTCCGCTGCAGCCTTTTGGAGGGACAGCAGGGGACAGAAGACTGAGGAACACCGGAGCAGCAGGATATAAAGGAGCGGAAAATATGGCGCAGAGAAAACAGCTGTACAACAGAATCGCGGCCGGACAGCGGATTCGGAGCTGCCGGGAACAGCTTGGCCTGTCCCGCCGGAGGATGGCGGAGCAGATCGGAAAGGCAGAAAAATATTATGCGGATATTGAGCGGGGCTACTGCGGAATGTCCCTGGAGACCATGATTGAGATTTCAGAATGTCTGGGAATCACTCTGGACTATATGATTTTCGGGGAAGGGGATAGGCAGGAGCTGGCGGATGATTCCAGAAGAATCCTGTTCAGCCTGGGAAAATGCGATGAGAAGACGCGGAAGAAGGCTGTGGAGCTTCTTCAGGTCTATCTGACGGAATAATGCAGTAATACAACAATACAGCAGAAAATGACAGAAATACTTTGCCGGGGATGCGGAAAGACGTGGCCGGAGCCTGATAAAGGCCTGGAGAGGCAGCCTGATTGGATATATACAGTTTTTTCTTGTTCTGATATCCAAAAGTCTGCAGATCTGGGCCATTTTCCTGTTCTTTTAGCCTGCAATGCCTGACAGATTGTACATATGAAAATTAATTTGCCTGCTATGTACAAAATCAGCCGAATCATTGGATATACGCAGCACATTCTTTTCTATATGGAAAATGGATGATTTATGTAAACTGTTTTGCGGGTAGATCCCGCCGTTTCATGCAGAAAATGGCTAATGGGAGAGAATTTTTTTCTTTATGTCCAAATGCCGGCCTCTCCGGCCCCTTTGGCCGCGCCAATGCGGCCAAAGGGACAGCCAGCGCTCTCGGCGCGGCTGCAGAGGCTGGCACGGATATATAGCGCACATACCGGATTGGAACAGCGGAATGTAAAGATGCACAAAAACAAAGTTCTATTTTTGGTAAGTATTTCGGAGTTTTTGCGTTGACAGCCGGGAAAAAGGATCTTATAATACAGATAAATTGAATGTATAAAAAAATGTATATTCAGAAAGGGGAAGGCAGATGAAGCAGGATGACAGACAGGTTCTGTATCAGAAAAAAGGCGTTACCATCAGCAATGTGGCGTCCAGCCTCCTTTCCAGAAATACAGGCGACAGGATTCCGTCTATTTCCTATTATCAGGAAGAGTATGGGGTCTCCAGAGGAACGATTCAGAATGCATTCCGCTATCTCAAGGAGGCAGGAGCCGTGGAGCTGGTTTCCCACGGGCATATGGGCACTTACATAGAGAAGATTGATTATGTGAAGCTTCAGGACTGTACTCTGTCCAGAGAACTGCTCGGAATCATGCCGCTTCCCTATTCCAGAACCTATGAAGGCTTTGCCACTGCCATTTATGATCAGCTGAAGGAGTACCGGTTCAATATGGCCTATGCCAGAGGCGCCGTAGGAAGAATTCAGCTGGTGGAGTCGGGCACCTATCAGTTTGCGGTGTGTTCCCAGTATGCGGCTGAGAATGCCATTGAGGAAGGAAAGGGTATAGAGATTGTCCTGAATTTCGGGCCCGGCAGCTTCCTTTCCAGACATGTGCTGATCCTTGGAGAAAAGTTTGCATCTGGTATCCGGGATGGCATGCGTGTAGCGTATGACAGAGATTCGCTGGATCAGAAGGGCATTACCGAGAACCTGATCCGTGGCAAAATGGTGCATCTTGTGGATATCCGGGTCCAGCAGACGCTGTCCGCCATAGGGGATGGAGTCATTGATGCCGGTGTCTGGAACTATGACGATATTATTGAAAACCAGTCAGAAGGACGATTTCATGTGGAGTTTCTGGAGGACGATGAATACAACAGCAGATTTTCCACAGCTGTAATTGTGATTCAGAAGGGAAATTCCTCACTGGAACAGTTTTTGAAGAAGAATATCCGGATAGAATACACATTGAAAATCCTGGATAAGGTCAGAAAGCAGAAAATGCGTCCGTTTTATTAAGGCGCATTGCTTTTATGGGGGGATATACAAAAAAATGTATATTAAAGGAAAGCCCCGTTTGCGCAGGTTCCAATATTCTTTTATGCATCAATATACAAAAAAATATATATTCGGCGAAAGGAGGGAAATTTTGTGAAGGAAATACTGTATGAAAGGATTGCAATACTGGAACAGAACGGAGTGATCAGTGCAAAGGCAGCCGCTTATTCCAGACATGTAACAGACCTGATTCTTGCTGAAAATAAAGACGTGTCTCAGGATAAGATGGAGATGTTTGTCACACATCTCGCAATGGCGGCCCAGAGAGCTGAAGAAGGGGCAGAGGAAAATCCCATGGATGAGGCTCTGCTGGAAAGCATGAAGGAAGAGCCGGCTTATGAGAAAGCGCTGAAACTCCGGGACCGCATTCTTGCGGAGACGGATATTGTATTTCCAAAGACGGAACAGGACTTCTTGTCCGTTCATTTATGCAATCTTTTATCGTAAAGGAGGGAAAAGGATGAAGATTGTGGTAGGAGGGCAGATTGATAAGGACGATATTGCCGCGATTGTAAAGAAAGAGCTTGGCGATCAGGCAGAGGTGACAGTGAAAGGGGACTTGGACGCTGTTATGGGCATGAAAGCCGGCACCTACGATTATTATGTGGGAGCCTGCAACACAGGCGGCGGCGGAGCCCTTGCCATGGCCCTTGCAATTCTGGGAAAAGCCAAATGCGCGACCCTTTCCATGCCGGGTAAGATCCGCAGTGATGAGGAGATTCGGCAGGAAGTGAAAGATGAAAAGGTTGCGTTCGGCTTTACCGCGCAGCACAAGGACGCAGTGCTCCCGGTGCTTTTAAAGGCACTGGCTGACAAAGAAGGAGGATTGTTATGAGGTACATAATCATCGCGCTGATAGGCGCTCTTGCATCTGTATTGTCAAACCAGGGTATCGCTGTATTCAATGACGGCTTCCGCCCCATCGTAGGACAGTATTTTAACAAAGAGATTTCCAGAAAAGAGCTGGCAGCTATGAGCTTTGCCATCAGCTTCGGTCTGGTAATCGGCTATGGTATTCCCACATCGATTGCGGCAAGCATTATTCTGATTCACTGCCTGCTGCTTACGACAGATATTATCGGTTCTTTCTGTCCGGATACCAAGGTGGGTATGATTATCTCCGCGGTAATCGGTGCCATCTATGGCCTGGCTATCCTGGCAGGACTGGAGTTCATCGTAAATCTGTTTGCGATGATGCCCTACAACTTCACCAGCGACCTGGGAAGCGTATCTACCTATGTAACCGTAGCCTTTGCAGTATTTCCGGCAGTAGGCGTTGCATATCAGCACGGCTTCAAAAAGGGAACTATCACTGCCGTGGTATCTGTGGCTGTCTACTATTTAATTAAGAAATTTGGCGTATTCTCCATTGGAGCTTCCACCGTATCCCTAAACGCGGAAGGAATGGCAATGTTGGCCGGCATGATCATGATGATCGTGTTTGCGGCACAGGTAAAGGGCGATTCCAACAGCAACGAGGCTCTGGCTCAGGGCTTCAGCGGCAATGTATCAAGAATCCGAAAGAACTGGTTTCTGCTGGCCATCATGGGCGGTCTGATCGCGGCTGGTACAAGTATGTCTATCATCGCAGGCGATCCGGCTTCTCTGGCTCTGCTGGCTGAAGGCGAGTATATGAACGCGGCTCTGACAGCTCTGGCCCGTGCCATCGGCTTCATCCCGCTGGTATTTACCACTGCGATTGTCACAGGTGTATACGGCGCGGCCGGATGTACCTTCGTATTTGTAGTAGGTCTTCTGCTTCACGGCAATCCCATCGTGGCATTCATCGTGGGCGTGCTGGTTATGGTTGTGGAGATCCTGCTGATCAACCTGTTTGCGAAGGGAATGGATAAGTTCCCGGGTGTAAAGGACATGGGCGAGTACGTGCGTACTTCCATGAACAAGGTACTTGAGGTAGCTCTTCTGGCAGGCGGTATCGTTGCGGCTGAGACGATGTCTGCGGCAGCCTCCGGTTATTCGGGAATCGGCGCTCTGTTTGTAATCGGCGCGTTCCTGCTGAACAAGAAGGCGAAGAAGCCGATCGTGGATCTGGCAGTAGGACCTGTGGCATGTATTATCTTTGGAATTCTTTTGAATCTTCTTCTGGTAATCGGACTGATTGCGGTACCGGCAGCAGGCTAAAGGACAGGTGACAGGATGGAACAGTATGCCAAGAAGACATTTCTGGCGCTGAAAAATCCATATCGCACGGTGGAGAAGGTGTATCCGAACGTCATCGACAGGGTAAGGACAGCTTGGGAAAAACACGGATATGCTTTCTACACCGGATATAAGCAGACTGCTTCCATTCCGGACAGCATGCTGGAAAGAATGGAAGCGGAAGGCTTTCTGACCCACACCAGGGACAGGATGGCTCTGGGAGGACGGGCTGTGGATATGCAGCTTTTAAATCCGCTGACCGGGCGGCCCATGACAGGCTCCAGCAGCGGAACCGCGCTGAATGTATTTTACAGAATCAATGATCTGGGCGTGGGAACGGACGGAGGCGGCTCCGTGCTTGCGCCGGCGGCGGCCCTGAATCTGTATGGTTTTATCTCGCCCCTGATTGAGGAAGGGCATATGAGGCGTTTTCAGAAAAAATCCACAGACGGCATTTCCTTTTCTCCGTCCATAGGACTTATCGCCAGAGAGCTGGATACGTTGGAGAGGGCGGCCGGGGCCGCGCTGGGAATGGAGCTGCAGAAGCAGGAAAGCCAGGAAAATCAGGGAGAACAGCCGCCGGAATACAAAATTGCAGAGACAGAGAAAGATCTGGATATCTTCGGTCCCCGGGAAGGACTGATAGAGTATGTCAGAAATACAGTCAGGGGAGGAGTGATTCTGGTATCCAGAGAGGGACCTGTGGATCTGATGGAGCTGGGAGACACTGTTTTCGGCCATTTCAGCCAGGAGACAGAAGAGCTGCAGAGACGTTCCGGAAAGGGGCTGATGCGGGTGGCAAATATGTGCGGTCTGTCGGCACTGACCGTGCCGGACCGTGGACTTGGAAGGTGCACAGTCCTTCTGGGAACCAGCAGACCGGAAGATATCCAGGCGCTGTTTGCATGCGCCGGAAAGTACCAGACGCCGCCGGACGCTCTGACAGAGCGGTATTTTGGAAATCTCAGTATGTACTTTGAGGACTGAGAGAATGGAAGCTCCGCGGAAAATTCCGGGGAAATAACGGGGAGGAGGACGGAAGACAGTATGGCAGTACTGAAGGACGGTTACACGCTGATGCATGAGCATGTGACCATAGATTTGTCGGGAGTAAAAAAGGATCTGGACTGCCGGCTGGACTGCTTTGACGAGACAGTAAAGGAGTTCCGGCAGTTATATGAATACGGAGTAAGAAATATCCTGGAGGTCACCAACATGGGGATGGGACGGGATATCGAATATATAAAACGGGTAGAGGAAGCCACAGGAATTCAGCTTCTGGTGTCCACCGGTTTCTATAAGGAACCCTTTCTGCCGGACGTGGTCAGGGAGAGCAGTACAGAGGAGCTTGCGGAACTGGCGGTTAAGGAAGTGCAGGAAGGAATCGGAGATACCGGAATCCAAGCTTCTGCTATCGGAGAATTCGGCACCAGCAAAAATGAGATGAAGCCCATGGAAGAGAAGGTCTTTGAAGCCATGAGCCTGGCCGGCTGCAGGACGGGAGCGCCTGTGACCACCCATACGACTCTTGGAACGCTGGGAGCGGAGCAGGCGGACTACCTGATCGCCCACGGCGTGAAGCCGGAGAAAATCGTCATCGGCCATATGGATCTGTCCCAGGATACGGAAAAGATTCTCGAAATCCTGGAAAAGGGCGTCAATGTGGGCTTTGACACCGTAGGAAAGCTGAATTACTGCCCGGACACCTTCCGCGTGAAGGCGCTCCGCGAGATTGCAGAGAGAGGAAGACTCTCCCAGGTGGTGCTTTCCATGGACATTACGAGAAAATCCCATCTGAAGGCCTTTGGCGGAATCGGCTACGGCTATCTGTTTGAGAGCTTCCTGCCGCTGCTTCGGGAAAACGGATTTTCAGAGGAAGAGATCGATATGCTGCTGATTCACAATCCGAAACGGATTCTGGAGCAGAGAGGGGAGAGAAAAGCATGAATACCTATCCGCTGCACAGCTTAAGCTTTGAGGAAGCCATGAAGCTTCAGTTCAAGGTAGTAGACTGCATTACAAAGGAATTTGAGGGTCATGAGATTCTGACAAGAGGAGATCTGGGTGTGGTCATGGGGCTGAACAAGCCTGTGACGACAGCCAAAGCAGAGAAGGTCATTGCCCGGATTTTCGACGCAGAAGCCTGCGTGCTGGTGAGAGGCGCGGGAAGCGCGGCCATCCGCTTCGGCCTGCACACGATGCTCAAGTGCGGACAGAAGATTCTCGTGCACAAGGCGCCCATCTATAACACCACAGCCACCTCCATGGAAATGCTGGGACTGGTGCCTGTGGAGGCTGATTTTAACGACCTGGAAGAGATCCGGGAAGTGCTGAAAAGGGAGCCTGATATTCAGGGAGCTCTGGTTCAGTATACGAGGCAGAAGATGGACGACCGGTACGATATGGAAGAGGTGGTCCGGACCATCAAGGAGACGAAGGATATTCCGGTGCTGACAGACGATAACTATGCGGTGATGAAGGTGGAGAAAATCGGCATTCAGTGCGGAGCAGATCTGTCCTGCTTTTCTTCCTTCAAGCTTCTGGGACCGGAGGGAATCGGCGTCATCGTCGGAAAGAAGAAATACATTGAGCAGCTGATTTCGGAAAGCTATTCCGGAGGTATGCAGACCCAGGGCCATGAGGCGCTGGACGTGCTTCACGGACTGGTATACGCGCCGGTGTCCCTGGCGATCCAGGCTCAGGTGAATGAAGAGTGCGTCAGACGCCTGCGCGCCGGAGAAATTCCGGAGGTAAAGGACGCATTTCTGGCCAACGCCCAGTCCAAGGTGCTGCTGGTGGAATTTCATGAAAACATCGCCGAAGCAGTTCTGAAGGAAGCGGAAAAGCTGGGAGCAGCTCCCAATCCTGTGGGAGCGGAATCTAAATACGAGATGGTTCCCATGTTCTACCGGGTGTCCGGAACCTTCCGGAAGGCAGACCCGACGCTGGAGCACCGGATGATCCGCATCAATCCCATGCGGGCGGGAGCAGATACCATATTGGAGATTATCAAAAGGTCAGTAGAGAGAGTGAGAGAGTAAGCGAATGTTTGTAGAGCAGACTATAAAAAGAAATAGAGCGCTGATCGATACGGCGTTCCGGCTTCACGGGACCGGGCAGATTCTGCCGGATTCCTATGTGGTTGATGTGGATGCGTTCTGCTCCAACGGGAAGAAAATTCTGGAGGAAGCCGGAAAGCATGATATCAGGCTGTACTTTATGCTGAAGCAGCTGGGCCGGAATCCGTATCTGGCACAAAGGCTGGTACAGATGGGGTATGCCGGCGCGGTCACTGTGGATTTCAAGGAAGCCCAGACCATGATGGACCATAAGATTCCCATTGGAAATGTGGGCCATCTGGTTCAGATTCCGGAGTCCATGGTGGAAAAAATCGTGGCCTATGGACCGGAGGTGATCACTGTCTATTCCCTGGATAAGGTGCGCTCCATCCAGCAGGCGGCAGCCCGCCTTCAGAAGCAGCAGGGAATCCTTCTGAGAGTCTTTGGAGAGGGCGACATGATTTATTCGGGGCAGACGGCCGGTTTTCATCTCTCGGAGGTGGAAAAGACAGCGGAAACCATCCGCAGGGAGTATCCGAACGTACAGATCAAAGGAGTTACGTCCTTCCCCTGTTTTCTGTATGACGAGAAGCAGGGAGACATAGCGCCCACAGAAAATCTGAATACGGTTCTGAAGGCAAAAGAGATACTGGAAGGAATGGGCTTTTCGGAGCTGCTGATCAATACGCCCTCAACTACCTGCACGGCTACCATTGGAAAGATGGCTGCGCTGGGCGGCAACAGCGGAGAACCGGGCCACGGGCTGACCGGCACCACGCCCCTCCACGCCCATCAGGATCAGCCGGAGATACCGGCCATCGTCTATGTGAGTGAGATTTCCCATAATTTCATGGGAAATGCCTACTGCTACGGCGGCGGACATTACCGGCGTTCCCATGTAAAGCATGCGCTGGTGGGAACCGCGCTGGAGGGCAGCCGCGCCCTCGAAGTGATTCCGCCCAGCGATGAGAGCATTGACTATCACTTCGGCCTGTCTGAGGAATGTAAGGTGGGAGAGACCGTGGTTATGGCCTTCCGCTTTCAGATATTTGTAACCAGAAGCGATGTGGTGCTGGTGGAGGGCATCTCCTCCGGACAGCCCCGGATCGTGGGAGTGTATGACAGTCTGGGCAGAAAGAAAGGATAAAAGATGAGACGTTTTGTTGTGATTGTGCTGGACGGTTTCGGAATTGGAGCCATGGACGACGCGAAGATCGTGCGTCCAGGAGATGAGAAGGCCAATACGCTGGGAAGCATTTTAAAGGACCATCCGGATCTGGAGCTTCCGGTGCTGGAGAAGCTGGGGCTGATGAATGCCTATGGCAGGGAGAGCAGCTGCATGAAATTTTCTCCTGACGCCAATTATGGAAAATCCGAGCTGATGCATTTCGGCGCAGATACTTTTATGGGACATCAGGAGATCATGGGAACGCTTCCCAAGAAGCCGGATGTACATCCCTTCCAGGAAAAGGTGGATGTGGTGGCAGAGCATCTGAAGCAGGCAGGACATAAGGTGGAGATTATCGAATGTGAGGGACTCCGGTATGTGCTCTGCGACGACTATGTGACAGTGGCGGACAATCTGGAAGCCGATCTGGGCATGTGCTATAACGTGACGGCGCCCCTGGATTTCATTCCCTTTGAAAAAGAAGTGGAGATAGCCAGGCTGGTCCGTGAGGTGGTGACGGTGGGCCGGGTTATCGTGTTCGGTGGCACAGGCAATACCATGGACGATCTCTGGAATGCCCAGGAGGTGAAGAACGGCCGCTTTATCGGCATCGCTTCTGCAAAGTCAAAATCCTATGAGCAGGGCTATCAGTGCCTGCATCTGGGCTACGGCGTGGATAAAAATGTACAAGCGCCCACGATTCTGACCGCGGCCGGGATTCCGGTGACGCTCATTGGCAAGGTGGCGGATATCGTGGCGAACGATCAGGGCACCAGCATTTCCTGCGTGCCCACAAAGGACTGCCTGGACCATACCATCGAAGAGTTTCAGAAGATGGAAAAGGGTTTTATCTGCACCAATGTGCAGGAGACGGATCTGGCAGGCCATTCCCAGTCCTCGGAGGAATATAAAAAGATACTGGAAACTGCCGATGAGGGAATCGGAAGACTGCTGCCTCTTCTGGAGGAAGAGGATGTGCTGGTAGTCATGGCGGATCACGGTAATGATCCGGATATCGGCCACAGCAAGCATACGAGAGAATGCGTGCCCCTTCTGATTTATCAGAAAGGTGTTCATGGAAAAAAAGTAGGAAAGAGAAAAACCCTGTCTGACGTGGGAGCGACGGCTTGCAGCTATCTGGGCGCTGGAGCTCCCCAGAATGGCACTCCATTCTGGCCGGCGCAGGATTGAAGACAGGTGAATTTACAGGGCTGAGGCGTTGCCCCTTGTACACCGACGCCAAGAGAACCAGAGCGCGGCTGCCTTCGGGACAGCGGGAAATGGAAGGAAAACAAAATGAGGATTATAAAAGTAAAAGACTATGAGGAAATGAGCAGAAAGACGGCCAATCTGATTTCTGCCCAGCTTGTGATGAAACCGGACAGCGTGCTGGGACTGGCTACCGGCTCTACTCCGGTGGGCGCTTACCGGAAGCTGATCGAGCGGTATGAGAACGGAGACCTGGATTTCAGCCGTGTCACTACAGTGAATCTGGATGAGTATAAGGGACTCCCCAGGGAGAATGAGCAGAGCTACTACCGGTTCATGCACGAGAATCTGTTTGACCATGTCAATATCTCTCCGGAGCGGATTCATCTTCCCAATGGCATGAATCCGGATGCGAAGGCAGAGGGCGAGGCCTATGAGAAGCTGATCCGTTCTCTGGGCGGCATCGATCTGCAGCTTCTGGGCCTCGGCCACGACGGCCACATCTGCTTCAATGAACCGGCGGCTGAATTTCCCCGGGAAACCCACTGCGTGGATTTGCAGGAGAGAACCATTGAAGCAAATAAAAGATTCTTTGCCTCTGCGGATGAGGTGCCGAGACAGGCGTACACCATGGGAATCGGAACGATTATGGCGGCCCGGAAAATCGTGATGGCGGTCAGCGGAGCCGATAAAGCGGAAATTACGGTCAGGGCTCTTCTGGGACCTGTGACTCCGGAGGTTCCGGCATCAATTCTTCAGTTCCATCCGGACGTGACAATTGTCGCAGACGAGGCGGCGTTGTCTGCGTGTGTGTTCCAGGCGGTATAGAGATAACCAGACAGAAGGCAGGTGCTGAAAAAACATGAAAAGCACTTCCAAATAAGAAGAAAGAAGGAGGATATTGGAATTGAAAAGAAACAGGGAGTTTAAAAGGGTGACAGCTTTGCTGACGGCTGCATGTATGCTGACAGCGCTGGCTGGCTGCGCTGGCAGTGGGAAGACTGGCGCAGACACGAAAGAAATGACAGAGCAGACGACGGCAGAGCAGACAGCAGAGGCTGCGGACACAGCGGCACAGGAGGAGACAGCAACTCCCTCTCTGGAAGAACAGATGGATTCTTACTGGAACGATCAGCTGGACGGGTATCTGAAAAATGATGCCGGTTATCCTCATGGAAGCGAAGGAATGGGAGCAGTGGTTCTGGCGATGAAGGACGGCGAGGTAGTCTTTGAGAAGGCCTACGGCTATGCGCATTACTATGATGCGGATTATGAGGCTGAAGGCTTCTCCTATGCCAATCCGGTTTATGTAAAGACAGAAAATTCCCGGGAGATGACCACAGATACGCTTTTTGATCTGGCATCGGTGACTAAAGTTATGGCAACTACGCAGTCGATTATGATTCTGGTAGACCGGGGAGAGATCAGCGTGGATGACAAGGTGGCAGATTATCTGCCTGGTTTCGAGGCAAATGGCAAGGGTGATATTACGATTGCGCAGCTGCTGACTCATTCTTCCGGTCTTCCCCAGTGGGAGGCTACATTTCTGTACTGTGATTCCAAAGAAGAACAACTGGAATACATTAAAAATCTGAAACTGGTAGAAGAGTATAAAACAGATGGCTCTGAGCCCATGTATTCAGATTTCTCATTTATGACGCTGGGCTTTGTGGTAGAAGCTGTCACCGGGCAGGATATGGATGTGTTTGTGAAGGAAAATGTATATGAGCCTCTGGGAATGACTTCTACTACTTACAAACCATTGGAAAATGGATTTACAAAAGATCAGATTGCGGCTACTTCTCTGGGAAATCCCTATGAGTATCGTATGGTGGATGAAGAGAACTGGCCGGATGTGGGATATGACTGTACGAAGGACGCGGAAGCATTCGCAAATTTTGACGGCTGGAGAGATTATACCCTGATTGGTGAAGTGAATGATGGAAATGCCGGAATGGGCGGCCAGGGAGTGGCCGGACATGCAGGTCTGTTTTCCACCGCTCATGATCTTGGGATTCTGCTGCAGTGTATGTTAAATGGCGGCGAATACAACGGTGTGCGTCTGTACAGCCCTGAGACAGTAGAACTGTTTACCACGAGACATACGACTTATCAGGAAAATCACACAGATGAGGATGGAAATCCGGTTCTGTCCAATGAATTTGGCTATGGATTTAAGCTGGATCAGAGCTGGATGGGAGACAGCGCTACGGAAAACGCGTTTGGCCATGATGGATTCACCGGCACAACGGTGTACGCGGATCTGGACTGCAATTACATTTTTGTGTGTCTGACCAATAAAATGCAGGCAGGATTCCGGGATTCCACAGCTAATGGCGGTACAGAGGATATATCGAACTATTATAACACCAATACCTGGGTGTCCTGGAATATGAATCAGATTGTAAAGGATTATCTGGGAATCTGATCGGATTTCAGAAGCAGAATATACAAGATTAAAAGAAATGGGAAAAAAGGGATACAGTCCTCCGATTTACAGATCGTGGGACTGTATCCTTTTTTGTGTGTGGGAATATGCAGAAAAACATGTTCAAACAGTATGAATAATTAACAAGAATTTAATGAGATTTTAATGTAAAATGGATATTGTGCTAAAATAAATACAAAAAAACTGTCGCAAAATGTTTAAAATAAATTAACAGTTCCAGAAAAAAATGTTCACTATTTACAAAAGGTATGGTATAATAACCGAAAAGACAGAGGACTGTCATGACGGAAAAGCGAGGCAGAAGGAAAAACATGTGTAAGAGGTGATTAGGTGATAAAGAAAGAGATGATAGCCATGCTTCTGGCCGGCGGGCAGGGGAGCCGTCTGGGAGTTTTGACTGCGAAGGTTGCAAAACCGGCCGTGTCTTTCGGAGGAAAGTACCGGATTATTGATTTCCCGCTGAGCAACTGCATAAATTCCGGCGTCGACACCGTAGGCGTTCTGACACAGTATCAGCCCCTGCGCCTGAATACCCATATCGGTATCGGAATGCCCTGGGATCTGGACCGGAATGTGGGCGGCGTTACAGTGCTTCCTCCCTATGAGAGAAGCACAAACAGTGAATGGTACACTGGCACGGCCAATGCCATTTATCAGAATCTGGATTACATTGATACCTACAATCCGGATTACGTCCTGATTCTTTCAGGAGACCACATTTACAAGATGGATTACGAGGTAATGCTCGACTTCCATAAGGAAAACAATGCTGACGTGACTATCGCGGTTATGCCTGTGCCGATAGAAGAGGCAAGCCGTTTCGGCATCATGATCACCGATGAAAATAACCGGATTACAGAGTTTGAGGAGAAACCGGAGCATCCCCGGAGCAATCTGGCCTCCATGGGAATCTATATCTTCAGCTGGCCTATCCTGCGGAATGCGCTGATTCAGCTTTCCAGCCAGCCGGGCTGTGATTTCGGCAAGCATATCATTCCTTACTGCCATGATAACGGCAACCGGCTTTTTGCCTTTGAGTTCAATGGCTATTGGAAGGATGTGGGAACCCTGGGTTCCTACTGGGAAGCGAACATGGAGCTCATCGATATTATTCCGGAGTTCAATCTCTACGAAGAGTTCTGGAAGATTTATACGAAGAGCGACGCGGTTCCGCCCCAGTACATATCCGCGGATTCCAAGATAGAGCGCAGTATCATCAGCGGAGGCTCGGAGATTTACGGAGATGTGTTCAATTCCGTTATCGGTTCCGGGGTCACCATTGGAAAAGGCACGGTGGTGCGTGATTCCATTGTAATGAAGAACACCAGAATCGGTGAGAACTGTACCATCGATAAGTCCATTATCGCGGAGGAAGTGGAGATTTCCGACGGCGTGGTTCTGGGTATCGGCGAAGATATTCCGAATAAGATTCAGCCCAAGATCTACTCCTTCGGCCTGGTGACTATCGGCGAGAACTCCTATCTGCCGCCCAATGTGCAGGTTGGCAAGAATACAGCCATTTCCGGCGTCACCACTCCGGATGATTATCCGAATGGGGTGCTGGACAGCGGAGAGACATTGATAAAGGCAGGTGATAGATAATGAGAGCGATAGGAATTGTGCTGGCAGGCGGAAACAATCACAGAATGAGAGAGCTGTCCGACAAGCGTGCCGTTGCGGCCATGCCTGTGGCGGGAAGCTACCGGGCCATTGATTTTGCCCTGAGCAATATGTCCAACTCTCATATCCAGAAGGTGGCGGTGCTGACACAGTATAATGCCCGCTCCCTGAATGAGCACTTGAGTTCCTCCAAGTGGTGGGATTTCGGAAGAAAGCAGGGAGGCCTGTATATCTTCACACCGACCATTACCGCGGCGAACAGCTCCTGGTACCGGGGAACGGCGGACGCCATTTTCCAGAACCTGGACTGGCTGAAGAGAAGCCACGAGCCCTATGTGGTGATTGCTTCCGGAGACGCCGTTTATAAAATGGATTACAATAAGGTGCTGGAATACCATATTGATAAAAAGGCAGATATTACAGTCGTGTGCAAGGACATGCCTGCCGGTACGGATGTATCCCGTTTCGGCGTGCTGAAGACCGATGAGGACGACAGAATTATCGATTTTGAGGAAAAGCCTGTAGAGACAAATGGAAGCACCATTTCCTGCGGAATCTATGTGATCCGCAGAAGACAGCTGATAGAGCTGATAGAGAAATGCGCGCAGGAAGACAGATATGATTTTGTGCGCGACATTCTGATTCGTTACAAGAATCTGAAGAGAATTTACGCGTACCGGACGACGGATTACTGGAACAGCGTTTCCTCCGTGGAGGCCTATTATGAGACCAACATGGATTTCCTGAAGCCGGAGGTGCGTCAGTATTTCTTCAAGACCTATCCGGATGTATATTCCAAGGTGCTGGATCTTCCGCCTGCCAAGTACAATCCGGGAGCAGATGTGAGGAATTCCCTGGTTTCCAGCGGATGTATTATAAATGGAGCTGTGGAGAATTCCATATTATTTAAGAAAGTGTTCGTGGGGAATAACTGTGTGATCAAAAACTCCATTATTCTCAACGAAGTGTATATCGGCGATAATACTTACATAGAGAACTGCATCGTTGAGAGCCGCGATACAATTCGTGCCAACTCCCGTTACGTAGGAGAGCATGGGGTTAAGATAGTCGTCGAGAAAAACGAGCGTTACGTCCTGTAGCGAAGCCCACGTGAAGCACTATTACGATAAACTGACCTGAAAAAGGCAGGAAAAAGGGGGCAAGAAGTATGCATATTACAGATGTACGCGTACGGAAGGTATCAAAAGAAGGTAAAATGAAAGCCGTCGTATCCATCACCATTGACGATGAATTTGTAGTTCATGACATCAAAGTGATCGAAGGCGAGAAGGGGCTGTTTATCGCAATGCCCAGCAGAAAAGCTTCTGACGGTGAATACCGGGATATCGCACATCCGATCAATTCCGGTACACGCGATCACATCCAGTCCATTATTCTGGATAAGTATGAAGCAGCTTTGCTGGAGTCGGAAGAAGAGGCTTAGGCTTTTGGGGAAAAGCGTAGTATTATATATATTGGGTATATTGGGGTTGGGCGCCGTCCGAAAGGACGGCGCTCTTTTTGCGCGCCGGCAGGCGGACCTCGCGCCGGCACGGCTGCACGGCGTCTTTTGAAATTGGGGGAAATATACTTTACGGCGTTTTAACAAACAATTTACGCAAATGATCTCGAATATAAACAGACGGTGGAGTATAATCACAAATCGAAATAAGAGAGGTATCGTATGAAGATTTTACTGAAAGATATTACGAAATCATTTGGGAATAAGATGGTGATCACACCCACCAGTCTGACCATCGAAAGCGGCAGTTTCACCACGCTTCTGGGACCTTCCGGCTGCGGAAAGACCACGCTGCTGAGAATGATTGCCGGTCTGGAGAATCCCGATTCCGGAGAGATATGGCTGGATGAACAGTGCGTTTTTTCCGGAGAAAAGAAAATCAATATTCCTCCCGAAAAGAGAAATCTGGGCTTTGTGTTCCAGGACTTCGCCTTGTGGCCTCATATGACGGTATTTGAAAATGTGGCCTTCGGCCTGCGGGCCAGAAAAGACACGAAAGACCTGGAGGAGCGGGTCATGGAAGCGCTGCGGGCGGTGCGCCTGGAGGAGTATGCGAAGCGTTATCCCCATCAGCTGTCCGGCGGCCAGCAGCAGAGAGTGGCCTTTGCCAGGTCTATCGTCATCCGGTCCAGCTGTATTCTCTTTGACGAGCCCCTGTCCGCTCTGGACGCGCTTCTGCGGGAAGAGATGCGCCACGAGCTGAAAGAGCTGGTGTCAAGGCTGGGAGTCACAGCGGTATTTGTCACCCACGACCAGACAGAAGCCATGAGCATGAGCGACCGTATCGCGGTGCTGAATGGCGGCGTGGTGGATCAGTACGATACGCCGGAGCAGATTTACCACCATCCGGCCACCGCTTTTGTGGCCCACTTCGTCGGGAAATCCAACTGGCTGTCTGATACGGAATTTTTCCGGCCGGAGGCCATGACGCTGGAGCCCCGGGAAGGCTGGCGCCATTATGAGCTGCCGGTGCAGGATATTCAGTATCTGGGGGATACTTATGAGATTACGCTGTCTCATGAGGGAAAGACCTGGATGCTTCACGGAGACCACAGAACGGCTCCGGGAGAGAAGCTTTCCATTTACATAAATCCAGAACAAATTATTTCATGCTGAGAGGAGAAAGAAGAAAATGAAAAGACGTATTTTAACATTACTGCTTGCAGGATGTCTCTGCCTTGGGCTGGCTGCCTGCGGACAGAGCGCGCAGGAGGATACCACAGCAGCGGCGGATACTTCCGCGGAGGCTGACGCGAATGCTGACACAGACGCAGCCGCTTCCGAAGACGCAGAGGCCGCTGAGACAGAGACTGCTGACACAGCTGAGGCCACAGGTTCCGGAAAGGTAACGGTCTATATGCCCAGCCCCGCAGGTCTGGCGGACAAGCTGGCGGCAGCCTTCACAGAGAAGACCGGAATCCAGGTAGAGCAGTTCCAGGGAACCACAGGAGAGATCCTGGCCCGTCTGGAGACAGAAGCAGCCAACCCGGTCGCTGACGTGGTAATCCTTGCTTCCTGGTCTGACGGCCTTTCCATGAAGGAAGACGGACAGATTATGAGTTATACGCCTGCAAACGCAGATCTGGTAAATGAGGGCTGGATCGATGAGGACAGCATGCTGTTCGGCTACAGCGCTTCCGCAGTAGGCGTTATCTACAACACAACCATTTATCCGGAGCTTTCTGCTGACTGGGCAGACCTGGCCGGAGCTGATTACACGGACGACATTGCAATTCCGGATCCGGAGAAGTCCGGCGCCTGCAAGGATTTCCTGGCAGGTCTTGTGACAGGTCTGGATAACGGCGAGGAGATCATGCAGTCCTGGGCTGACAACGGACTGACTGTTCCGGGCGCGAACTCTGCGGCACTGGAGTCTGTAACCACCGGTGAGAAAGGCATTTTGATTGCCGGCGTAGACTACAACGCATATTCTTCCATGGCAGACGGCGAGCCCATCAGCATCTACTATCCGGCCAGCGGCACGGTGGTAAATCCCCGTCCGGCCATGATTATGAACACAGCTCCCAACGTGGACAACGCGAAGGCATTCATCGACTTCCTGTTCAGCGATGAGGCACAGCAGATGGTAGCTGACGCTTATCTGCTTCCGGGACGCAGCGACATCCAGTGCGACGGACGTACCAACCTGGCTGATATCCCGCAGATCCCCACAGACTGGTCCGCAATGATGGGCGTGGCGGACGACACGGCTGCGAAGCTGAACGAGATTTGCCAGTAACAGCTGACTGGAGGAATTTATGAAACAATCGATTACCTGGAAAAACAAAGGTATTTTATGGATACTTCTTGTGATTCTGACCGGTCTGATCGTTTGTCCTTTGATTATGGTATTTGCCGAGGCGGTTATCATTGATGGCCGCCTCGATTTGCATCAGGCATGGGCCATCATCGCGGACAGCGAAAACCTTCAGACCATCTGGAATTCCCTGATTCTGGGCGTGTGCGTGGTGCTCTGCTCCACCGTATTCGCCGCGCCCACAGCCTATCTGCTGGCCCGCACCCAGCTGGGCCGCCATAAATGGCTGGATATTGTATTTATGGTGCCTTTTATGACACCGCCCTATATTGCGTCCATGGGCTGGATTCTGTTCATGCAGAAACGGGGGCTGTTTCAGCAGCTTTTCCCGTTCACAGGTTCCTTTTCCGAGGGCTTTTTCTCTTTCGGCGGCCTGGTGCTGGTCATGACGCTGAACGTATTTCCGTTTATGATGACCATTCTCAAGAATGCCATCCTGAACATCCCGGCCAGCCTGGAGGAGAGCGGCGCCGTATTCGGCGCAGGCTTCGGGCTGCGTCTGCGTAAGATCTTCGCGCCTCTGCTCACCGGAAACTATGCCATCGCGGCCCTGCTGGTCTTTGTAAAGACCCTTTCCGAGTACGGTACCCCCTATACTCTGGGACGCCGCATCGGCTTTTACGTATTTACCACAGACATCCACAGATATTCCACCACAGCTCCGGTGGATTTCGGAAAGTCCGCCAGCCTGTCCGCTGTGCTGATCTGCATCTGCATGGCTCTGTGGATGATGCAGACTTATATTACAAATAAAAACAGCTACCGGCTGGTAAGCGGCAAGGGCAGCCGCCCGGCCCGGACGAAGCTTGGGAGGGGTGGCCTGGCAGGTGCATGGTGCTGGATTGGGCTGGTACTGATAATTGCCATCGGCATCCCCTACTTTTCCATCATCGCCAGCTCTCTGATTAAGCTGCGCGGCTACGGCCTGGCCCCGGGCAACTTTACGCTGGCCAATTACGCCGAGCTGTTCACCACGGACAGAAGCCTGAACGCCATTGGAAACAGCCTTTTCCTGGCGGTAGCCTCTGCCTGTATCTGCTCTGTGCTTGGCACCCTGGTGGTCCTTGCGGTGCGCCGCGGCAAAGGGCGCTTGAGCAGGATTGTGGAAGGAGTCAGCATGCTGCCGGAGATGCTGCCGGCCATTGTACTGGTCATCGGCATCATGCTGTTCTGGAATGCCATTTACAAGGTGATCCCCCTTTACAATACTATGGGAATCATGGTGCTGGCCTATGTGGTCCTTTATCTGCCCTACACGGTCCAGTATGTGACCTCGTCCTTTACCCAGATCAACGACAGTCTGCTCCAGGCAGGCCGGACCTTCGGCGGAAGCCCCTTCTATGTGTTCCGCCGGGTGACTCTGCCCATGATTTCCAAGGGAGTCCTGGCAGGCTGGATGATGATTTTCATTATCGCATTCCGTGAGCTGGTTACGGCCAGTCTTATTGCCCCGCCCAATGTGCTGGTGGTCTCTACCTACATCAACCGGGAATTTGAGCAGGGAAGCGTATCTCTCGGCATGGCTATGGCGGTGCTCTGCGTGCTGATTACTACCACGGCGCTGCTGATTATGAATACGGTGACCGAGCGGAAGAAGGAAGGATAAGTTTATTTTTCCTGCAATGGCTGTGAATGTGCAGCAGCCGGGAGGCCATTCCCGTGTCTCCCGGTGAAAACCTGCACTTCATAATTCCACTGCAGAATACCCGATACCACAATGAGCTGCACCGTAAATGCCGGCTCTGCACCATATTCTGTCCGGGCTGTGTCTATCAGCCCGCGCAGGGTCTCTTCTCTGTTTTCTTCCGTGCAGTTCGCGCACAGATAAGTCCCTTCCGGCAGTGTCTTTAATCCATCGATCTCCGTATATCGGACACAGACGGCGAACAGCCTTGAGATCCCGTTTTCCGTATAAACGCCTGCCAGATCCTCGAAGAAGAACTGATCCTTTAAGGCGGGCGTCACCTTATCGTAAAAGTGGCTGAGATAGTTCCAGAGATTATCAAGCGCCGGCGCTTCCAGGGTATCGGAAAGCAGAATCACACGCTCGGGACACTCCTTCAGAAAAGCGCCGGACGACTTTTGCTTCTGCTGTCCCTGCAGCTTCCTTTCGTAGTCCGCTTTCGCCAGCTGGATTTTTGATTTGCTGTACTGGAGTGCTGCTATCTTTTTATCCGCTTTCTTTTCTGCCCTGTTCAGAAAATCAATGATCTGTTCCAGATCGTCATATTCCAGAACCTTTTTTATCTCCTGCAGGGGCAGGTCCATAAGCTGCAGAGCACGCACCGTATTCAGCCGGACGATGTCCTGCTCGGTATAATAGCGGTAATTGGTCCATTCATCCCGTTTCCCCGGCTTCACCAATCCAATGCGGTCATAGTGCCGTAGCGTTTCGCTGGTGGTATGGACTGCCTTTGCGGCTTCCCCGATTGAAAAATATTTGTCCATTTTTATTTCTCCCATTGACCTTTGTGCAACACAAAGGTTTATAATTCATTTTCGCACAGGATCTTACAAAAAGCAACAGACAGCTCCGTGCTGTTATATCTATTCTGTATGGGAGGAATCACTGCATGATAGAACTAAAAGAGGTCACAAAGCGGTACGGCCAGGCAGCCGTGCTGAAAAATATCAATCTTTCGATAGAGGAACCGGGGATTTACTGCCTGCTTGGCAGGAACGGGGCGGGCAAAACCACCCTTCTAAAATCCATTGCCGGATATCAGAACATCACAGAAGGCGAGAGCCGGGTGGACGGCAGGAGAATTGCCACATCCACACTGGATACCGGGGTCAGCTATATTGAAAACTTTGCCAGGCATTTTAATCTTCCGGTCCGGAAGCTGCTGCGGATTGCTTCCGAGGTGAATCCCAGCTATGACTATGACTTCGCTATCGAAGAAATCGCAAAAACCATACAGAAGCTGATTATCATAGACAAAGGAAGCATCTGTTTCTTTGACACCCTGCAGGCGGTGGAAGAAAAAGCATGTTCTCTGCAGGATTTCTTTATACAGATGGACGGACACAGAGGAGGTGAAAAAAATGAAAGCTGTCTTCGCAGTCGTAAAACGCCTGCTTGCAGGCAATAAAATCAGTTTTATCATTACGGCCCTCGTGGTGCTCTGCGCCACTTCCTCCGGCGATGTGGTCTTAAGCAACGGAAATTATACCTGGCTTCTGGCTGTCCTAACGCCCTTCTTTTTCGTGCTTTATGATTTCACCAGGCTCATGTATCTGGGAGCCAGCAAAAAGGATTACTTTTCCGGCTGCCTCATCAGCTATGGGATTCTGGCGTTTGGCATTTCTCTGGTCAATACGGTCATCCATCTGCTGATTGATCCCGCATATCCGGCTCGGACTGTGATTAATCTGATGGATGTGTGCGGATGGACAGAAAACGGAATCATCGCCGCCGGATTCCAGCAGATGTTTTTCCTGCTGGTTGTGATGATTTTCCTTCACCTGCTGTTATCCATGCAGGCCCACTGGTACGGATGGCTGACGGACGCGGTCCTGGCCGCAGTGATCTGCATTTTCACACCCATTGCCCTGCTGCGCGGCATTCTGGCCGGATTTTTCCGGCTCATCATGCTGAACGGCAATGCCATCCTGCACATCGGCGTCTGCCTGCTGTTAAGCGCCGCATTATCCCTTGCCGGGCTCGCGGTCTTAAAAAGAAAAACCCTGTAGGCAGGGAAATCCATTGGGATAATCTATTCAAACAATCTATTGTCTTCAGAACCGGAATATGGAGAAATGAAAATGAAAAAAATAATCAGCCTTTTTCTGTGCCTTGCCTTGGGCGGCTCTGCTCTGGCGGGCTGCTCCCGGGACAGCGAGCCGTTCGCACAGGCGGAATATACAGCCGGCGCGGCGCAGATTGAGGGAATCAACATCGATGTGCGCGACAGACAGATCGAAGTATCCCCGTCCCAGGACGGGAAAATCCACATTATTTATTCCCGCGGGCAGTGAGCCAAGCGGACGCGCTCGCGCGTCCATTTGGCGAACGCCGCGAGGGTCAAATACCCCGATGCTTGCATCGTTTCTAGTTTGATGCCCCGTATGCTTGCATCGGGGTA
>CALWAV010000054.1 GCA_944375745.1 uncultured Merdimonas sp. | reverse complement strand
TTGGAAAACCGGACAGACACATCTGACAGTCCCTTCACCACAATGCCGCTCTTGGACTTGGCCAGCTTCAGCTTGTTGTTCTTGTTCTCTGTGACAGCCTCCAGAACCTTTTCATCGGTGATTTCCTTCTTGTGGCGCTTCTCATACTCCTCCACCATCTTATTGATGACCTGGCCTTCCTTTAGGCCACCGTGTCCGATGGCCGCCAGCACGGAATCCCAGTCGCGGAAACCGTATTTGCGCATAACCGCCGCCTGAAACTCAGGCTTCATGATGTTGGCAGTATTGATGGATTTGAGCCGGCAGTACTGGGCAAGCATCTCCTTGCCCTTCAGGATATTTTCTTCCTTAAACTGATTCTTGAACCACTGATTAATCTTGTTCTTGGCCTGGGTGCTCTTTACCACATTCAACCAGTCACGGCTGGGCCCTCTGGAATTCTGAGAGGTGATAATCTCAATCCGGTCGCCATTCTGAATCTTGTAATCAATGGTTACCAGCTTTCCGTTTACCCGGGCGCCGATCATCTTGTTTCCCACGGCGCTGTGCACGCTGTAGGCGAAGTCAATAGGCGTAGAACCGCTGGGCAGCGCCTTCACCTCTCCGGTGGGCGTAAAACAGTATACGCTGTCGGAAAACAGATCCAGATCGCTCTTCAGCAGGTTCATAAATTCCTTGTTGTCGGACATGTCCCGCTGCCACTCCAGAATCTGCCGCAGCCAGGTCATCTTTTCGGCCTCCTGCTGATCCACCGGCTTTTTGCCGTCGCTGCTCTCCTTATATTTCCAGTGGGCCGCGATACCGTACTCTGCTGTCTTATGCATCTCGTAGGTACGGATCTGAATCTCAAAAGGCTGTCCGTTCGGTCCGATCAGGGTCGTATGCAGGGACTGGTACATGTTCGCCTTGGGCATGGCGATATAGTCCTTAAAACGTCCCGGAATCGGTTTATACATTTCATGAATCACGCCCAGAGCCGCATAGCAGTCCTTCACCGTCTCCACGATAATGCGGACCGCAAACAGATCATAAATCTGATCCAGGGTCTTGTGCTGATTCACCATTTTCTTATATATACTGAAAAAATGCTTGACACGTCCGTCCACATGGGCTTCAATGCCCGCATTTTTCATATGCTGCTGCACCTCTGTCACAATCCGCTGCACAAAGGCTTCCCGGTCGCTCTTCTTTTCCGCGATCTGTTCCTTCAGGTCATAATAGACCTCCGGCTCCAGATACTTCAGCGACAGGTCATCCAGCTCATTTTTCACTTTGGAGATACCAAGCCTCTGGGCGATGGGCGCATAGATATCCATAGTCTCCCGGGCTTTTTCCTTCTGCTTCTCCGGCTTCATATACTGAAGGGTCCGCATATTATGCAGACAGTCCGCCAGTTTAATCAGAATGACCCGGATATCCTTGGCCATAGCCAGGAACATTTTCCGGAGATTTTCAGCCTGTACCTCGATTTTGTCCGCAGAATAGGACAGCTGGCCCAGCTTTGTGACGCCGTCCACCAGAAGGGCCACCTCATCTCCGAATTCGCTGGCTATCTCTTCCGTGGTCATCACGGTGTCCTCCACCGCGTCATGCAAAAGGCCCGCCACAATGGTCTCCTTGTCAAGCTCCAGGTCCGCCAGAATGATCGCCACGCAGAGGGGATGAATGATATAGGGCTCGCCGGATTTGCGCAGCTGTCCCTTGTGGGCCTCCGACGCAATCTTGTAAGCCTTCTCAATCATGCTGATGTCGGTGGATGGATGATATTTCAGAACGCTGTCTATCAGCTCTTTGTAGAGCACATCAGGGCTTGTAAAATCCTGCATGGCCTTTACATTCTCATCATCGCGATTTACTTCCTGGTCCCGGTCCTTCACGCCAATCTTCATCTCTGCCATTGTCAACACCTGCCTTTTGCCGCAATTTTATATGTTCTTTCGTATTTTTATGCTTCAGTTATTTTCCTTCATACCGAATCACGGAATCTACATTGTACTTCTTCAGGCGCTCCCGCCCCTTCAGTCCTGCCAGCTCCATCAGGAAGATAATCTTTACCACTACGCCGCCCAGAGACTCTACCAGCTCTGCCGCCGCCTCAATGGTTCCTCCCGTAGCGATCAGGTCATCTACCAGAACCACCTTCTGGCCCGGCTTGATGGAATCCTTGTGCATCTCAATCTCCGCGCTTCCATACTCCAGATCATACTTCTGGGATACCGTCTCGCAGGGCAGCTTGCCCTTCTTGCGGATCAGCACAAAGGGCTTATGCATATTGTAAGCGATAGGCGCTCCGAATACGAAGCCTCTGGATTCCGCTCCCACTATCACATCAAAATCCACATTCTTCAGCAAATCCTGCATGGAATCGATTGCCAGATGCAGCCCGTCCGCATCCTGCAGTACGGAAGTAATGTCTCTGAAAATGATTCCCTCTTCCGGAAAATCCGGAATGCTTCTTACATAGTCTTCCAGCTTTTTCATATCTGTAATCCTCTTTTCCTAAGGTTTTCCCATCTGACGCGCCTTTGCACATGTAGTATAGTATAGCATGAACGGCCGTATTTGACAAGATTTTCGCTTTTCCGCGGGCTTTTCAGCTGTTCCCGGGCGAGCCTGAGAACGCCTCCTGCTTTCCTTTTACCGCCAGCTCTCCACCACCAGCTGCACGCTGCGCCGTCCCTGGTACTCGTTGATCTCCGGATAATATAAAATGCAGACATCCTGCTTTCCTTCAATATATGCCAGATTTTCCTGAACGTCCCCGAAGCTGATGGTATCCAGCCGGGTCCCGTCCGGTCCTTCCAGCACCGCTTTCAGCACGTTCTGGTTCTTTCCGATGATGCGGGCGCTTCTGACCTTCAGATTCGCGGCCGCAAATACCGGCTTTTCATTGGCTTTTCCAAAGGGCTCCAAAAGCTCCAGTTCCCGGATGATCTGCTCTCCCGCGTAACAGATGGGAAGCACTGCGTCATAGATAATCTTCGGCGTCAGATCTTCTTCCGTCAGAGTGCAGTTTTCGTTGACCGCCTTCCGGAAGGGCTCCACATTTTCCGGCTTCAGGGAAAGCCCTGCTGCCATGGGATGGCCGCCATACTTGGTAAAAAGTTCCCGGACCTTTGTCATCTCATCGAACATATGATAACCCGGAATGGAACGGCCGGAGCCCTTGACTCCGTCCTCCGCATCTGTCAGCACAAAACAGGGGCGGAAGTATTTTTCCCGGATGCGTCCCGCTATAATCCCTGCCAGACTTTCATGGCAGTCCGGAAGATAGACCACCAGAACCCGGTCCTGCTTCAATTCGGTCTCCTCAATCAACTGAACTGCCCTTTGGGTGCCTTTCACCGTCAAATCTTTGCGGCTGTCATTGAGCGCCTTCAAATCTCCGGCCAGTTCTTCTGCCTCTGCCTTCGTCTCTGCTCCCAGAAGTGCCAGCGCCCGTTTGGCTGTGTCAAGACGTCCGCTGGCATTGATGCAGGGGCCGATGACAAAGCCGATATGATAGGCTGTCAGTTTTTTCCCTTCCAGGCCGTTTACAGCCAGAAGGGCCCTGTATCCGGGGTTCTTTGTCTGTTCCAGCCGCTTCAGGCCATATTTTACGAGAATCCGGTTCTCTCCGGTCAGATCCATAATATCTCCCACAGTAGCTACCGCCGCGAACTCTGCCAGATCGAGAAATTCTTCCCTGGGGATCTGCTCTTCCCGGTAAAGAGCCTCTGCCAGTCTCCAGGCCACTGCCGCTCCGCAGAGCTTTTTAAAGGGATATGCGCAGTCTGCCTGCTTTGGATTTACAATCACATCCGCCGGCGGCAGAATCACCGTCCGGCTTCCATCCTTTTCCTCCTGATAGGGAATGTCGTGATGATCGGTGACAATTACCGTCATGCCAAGCTCTTTGGCGAAGGCAATTTCTTTTGCCGCCGCGATGCCGTTGTCACAGGTGACAATGGTATCGACGCCCGCCTCCCTTGCATCCTCAATCAGATGCTCATTGATTCCGTAGCCGTCCTTCATGCGGTCAGGAATCACAGTATCCGCCTTTGCTCCGGCCCTTTTCAACGCCGTAATGAGAATATGGGTGGCATTTACTCCATCAATGTCATAGTCTCCGATGATACGGATGCTGGCTCCTTCCCGGATTTTCCGGCGCAAAAGGGAAACTGCCTCTTTCATCCCCTTCATCAGATACGGATCCGCCAGCTCCTCTATGGTCCCCTGGAGATACTCCCGGACCTCTTCCTCGCTTTCACCGGCCCGGCTGCGGATCAGCCGCATGGCCATGGGGCTCACTGAAAACTTCTGCGCCAGCTCCTGATTTCCTGTGATTTTAGGCGCTTCCTCCCACTGTTCTCTCATGCTTACTCTTCCCCGGTGCCTGGATTTTCCCCAGTGCCTGCCGCGTCTTCCGCTGACTGCTGTGCGTCCAGGCCTGCTGTGGCAGCCTTAATCATGATCGCGCACTCCACGCGCTTTTTCTCCAGCTCACACCCCACATCATAAGCATCGTTGATAGAACCGTGGAAGTTGTAGGAATTCGCCGCGCAGCCTCCGCTGCAGTAGAATTTCGCAAAGCACTTCTGACATTTTTCCTTTGCGTACACATTGCAGCATTTGAACTCATCCCGAAGCTCTGTGTTCTTCACTCCGTCCCAGACATTTCCCATCAGGAACTTTTCATTTCCCACAAACTGATGGCAGGGATACAGGTCGCCCCAGGGCGTCACTGCCAGGTACTCTGTTCCGGATCCGCAGCCGGAAAGCCGTTTGTAGACGCAGGGGCCTCCGGTCAGGTCAATCATGAAATGGAAGAAATTGAAATCATTTTCCTTTCCATGGCGGCGCACCATCTCCGCGGCCAGCTTGTCATACTGCTCACAAATCACCGGAATATCCTCTTCCCGGAGCGCGTAGGGCTCTTCCGGAGCCGCCACCACAGGCTCCACGGAAATCTGTTTGAAGCCCAGATCCGCCAGATGCAGCACATCCTCAGCGAAATCCAGGTTATTCCGGGTAAAGGTTCCTCTCACATAATAATTGTTCTGATTCCGGCTCTCCGCCAGCTTCTGGAACTTGGGCACAATCAGATCATAGCTTCCGTGGCCGTTCCGGAAAGGACGCATTTTATCATTGACTTCCTTACGGCCGTCAATGCTTAAGACCACATTGCTCATCTCTTTATTCAGGAATTCCTGTACCTCGTCATTGAGCAGCACCCCGTTTGTGGTCAGAGTAAAGCGGAATTTTTTATCGTGGATTTTCTCCTGCTCCCGGCCATAGGCCACCAGATCCTTGACTACCTGCCAGTTCATCAGAGGCTCGCCGCCGAAGAAATCCACCTCCAGATTATGCCGGTTTCCGGAATTGGCAATCAGAAAATCCAGAGCCTGCTTTCCTGTCTCATAGCTCATCAGCGCCCGGCGTCCGTGGTATTCTCCTTCCTCCGCAAAGCAGTAGCGGCAGGCCAGATTGCAGTCATGGGCGATATGAAGGCACAGTGCTTTTACCACTGTGGAACGCTTTTTGAAATCAATGACCTTGTCCTTATAGGTATCCTCCGTGAAAAGCGTTCCCTGGTTTTTCAGCATCTCCACATCATCCAGCACTTCCCGGATATCCTCTTCCGGCCATCTGTCTTTCAGCTTTGCCACGATATCCTCCGGTCTGCTGTTCTCATAAAGGCCTATCACCTCATAGGCCAGCTCATCCACCACATGGACAGCTCCGCTGTTCACATCCAGAACAATGTAGTAACCGTTGTTATAATAGCGATGTATCATTTTCGTACTCCTTATGTATATAAAAATAAATTTCTTTCGATATCCTTTACTCTCCCTGATACACTTCTGCCCGCCGGGCCGCGCCGGCACGGAAAGCGCCACACCAGAACAAGGATGCCTCAAAAGCCATAAACCATGCGCTTTTGAGACATCCTTGCTCTTCACACTTCTATCTTACGATTCTTATTTGTGATGCTCACACGTCTGGTTGCCTACGGTGCAGGATGTCTTGCAGGCAGACTGGCAGGACGTCTGGCACTCTCCGCAGCCGCCTTTTTTTACGGTGTTCTGCAGAATCTGTGTATTCAGTGTCTGAATATGCTTCATAATAACTTCCCTCCTGTCTTTTATCTACGTATCTCTGTTTGAGTATATCATATCACAGGAAGATTTAAAAGTACTTTTTTATCAGGCTTCGGGAACTTCCCGGGGAACATTCGGACAGTTCGGCCCAAAATGCTTCAGCAGCACCAAAGGCTCCACTCTGCTTAAATTGGCAACCGTCACGCCTTCCACTGCTGCCTTCTCAGAAACAAAGAACTCATCTGTACTCTGCTGTCCGAAATGAAGAAGCGTGGCCGCCTCACAGTCATAGACTCCGAATTTTCCATGTCCCTGAATGAAAATGCAGCCATAGGCGGCGCCGTCACGGATCGTCACTGTCTGGCCCGGATATACTGTCAGTTCTTTTGCCGCAATATATGGATTGGCATATGTAATCCACTTCTGTACATACTGTTCTGTCTCCGTTTCCACCAGCGGTCTCCGGAAATAATGCTTTCTGTAATGAGGATCCACATTCTTCTCCCAATCCAGCAGATCCAGTACGTCGTCGATTCCATTATGTTCCGCAGGGCACTCTTCATTGAGCATTTCCGGCGGATACACCTCTCCGGATACTGTATTTTCATATACGGAGTTCACGTCCGAATTCCACTGAGGCTCATAGGTAAGCACAGAGGCCGGAGCGTGAATCACCCCTGCCGGTGTATACCAGCCGGTTCCAAGCTCAATCCTATAGGCTCTGGAAAGCTCTGTAATCCTTGTGTCATCATCCGTGAAATGAGCAATTCTTTCCCTTACTTCTTCCCGGGTCACATCCGGATCAAAACCGAAATAGGTATAGCCTGCCTCCCCAAAATAATTATTTAACTGCTTGGGGAAATAATAGCATTCCGGTTTTCCCAGCTTTCCTACTCGCGCGGCCGCCTCAAAGGTCAGATGAAGATGGTGGAACAGAGGATTTTCATTGTCAAAAAACTTGGAATACATGGGCCAGCCATTATATTTCTCCATCAGTTCTTTTCCGACCAGCTCTTTCCCCAGCACTTTCACCGCATTCCTCAGTGAAAATTTCTCATCTGAATCATAGTCCACGCAGACATAAGCCATTCCCTCGTCTGCCTTGGCCATTTCTCCGTTCTGAGCCGCTATAGTGGAAGAAAACCATCTTTCCGTAATGGAGCCTCTGGCCATGCCGAAAGCAAAATAATCGTCCGGATGCAGCTTCAGCCGGTGTCCTGCCTTTCCGAATCTTCTCGGAACAAAGGCCGGAAACAGACGCAGAATTCCTTTTCCCTTTTCAAAGGTACTTCTGATGACCGCCTCATCCTCTGTGGTGTCCGGAACCACAAGATTCCCCGATGCCTTTGCCTCTGCCAGCCTTGCGTCCAGCTTTTCTCCCGCTTTTATAATCAGTTCCTTCTCTGTCATATCTGACCTCCTCCTTTTCTTAAATGCCGCCTCCTATAGAAAAACGTTTTTCTAAAGATTAGACTACTATAATCAGCTATATTTGTCAATTTATTTTTCTGTTTTTGCATTTATGGAAAAATGTTTTTCTATCATTCAAAAAAGAGGCTCCCTCCATGAGGAACCTCCTTCTGTCACCAGTCATTCAAATCCCAGTTTTCCTCCGCTCCGGCCACCGTGGAACGCCGGACTACCAGACGGCTTTCCAGCTTAATTCCAACCGCCAGCTCACGCTTCTCCGGATGCCCAATTCTGTCAAACAGAATTTCCGCCGCTTTTCTTCCCGCGGCATTCTTCTGAATGTGGATGGTGGAAAGGGGCGGTTCTACAATGCTGGAGACAAACACATCATCGTATCCGATCAGCTTCACTTCCTCCGGAACCGCTTTCCCACGCTCCTTCAGAACCCGGAGAGCTCCTATCGCCATCTGATCGTTGCTGCAGAACACTCCGTCCAGATCCGGCACCTCATCCAGCAGCTTTTCCATACAGCGGTAACCGCTTCCGTGCGTATAGTCGCCATAGGCAATCATGCTTTCTTCGTCCAGTTCCAGACCTCTGTCATTCAGGCATTTTCTGTATCCCGCAATACGTTCCTGGGCGATCTGCAGGCCCGGCGGGCCTGAAATATGGCAGATTTTTCTGCATCCGCAGTCAGCAAGATGTCCCACCGCAGTCTGGGCGTTTACTAAGCCATCAAAATAAACCGAATCGATTCCTATCATCGTCAGATCTCTTTCCAGGCTTACAATCGGCGTTTTCTTATATTTGTTTTCTGCCATTCGTTTCAGCTCAAGAAAATACTTGTTTTCAACGCCTGAAATGGAGGAAGTAAAAATAATTCCGTCCACGCGGGAAGCAAGCAGCCTTTGAAAAAGTTCCAATTCTCTCTCAACGGGCGGAATTTTTTCCTTTTTCCCATTGATATCGCTGATCATAAGCCTGTAGCCTTTTTCTTCCGCTACCTCATTAATTCCTCTGACCAGATACGGATAAAAGACTCCGCACAGGTCCTCTGTAATAACCCCAATCACTCCGGATTTCCGGCTTTTCATGCTTGCCGCAATCGGATTCACCTCATAATTCAAAGCTTTTACCGCTTTTTCCACTCTCTCTGCCAGTTCCGGGCTGACATACTTTGTTCCGTTCAGCACATTGGAAACCGTAGAGATCGATACTCCTGCCAGGGCAGCTACCTCTTTTATCCCACTCATTTCTTATACCCTTTTTGTTCTATGCCCAGATTCAAAACTTTTCTGTCTTTTTTTATCTCATCCTTCATATATTGATAACAGCTCAAAAGCCGGGAGGAAAAGCATTATGGAAAAAAGAAAAGCATATCAGGACTCTGTTATCCGCATGATCAAATCACTGCTTGCGTCTTATATCATTACAGGAGCTCTGCTGCTCATTCTTGCCCTGCTGCTGTATAAGCTGCAGCTCTCCGAGTCTGCCGTCAATATGGGCATCACCGCCATCTACGTCATTGCCTGCTTCCTGGGCGGTTTTCTGGAAGGAAAGATGATGAAGACCCGGAAATTCCTCTGGGGCGGCGTCTCAGGCCTTCTCTATTTTGTAATACTGGCAGTCATCTCTCTGGCAGCGGGCCAGGGGCTTTCCGGCGGCACATCTCATTTTATCACAACTCTGATCCTGTGCACGGCCGGCGGAACCCTTGGCGGAATGGTCTCCTGAATCCTAATCGCATTTGCACCGGAAGGTGGCGCATTCCGTATCACGGCATTCGCAGGCCGCTCCTCCGGCAATGCCGATGTGCTTTGCCTGGCAGCGGCAGTTTTCATTGAAGGTACACTCCACAGCCCTGCAGGCCACATCCGTGTTTTTCGTGGGAATGTCCACGGAGCTTCCCACGCCTCCTTCTCTCCGCTCCCGGAAGCTGACACAGCAGGTATCTCTGGAATGACGGGCGTGATCGCCCTCCACTTCAATGTTATCCTTGCAGCAGCATCTCTCCTTATTGTACAGACAGCTTGTCACGGTACAGTCCAATCTTGTCATTACGCATTTACCTCCAATTTATAAAATGTTGGATTTAGTATGCGTAATTTCGAACAGCTTATACGGCCCTGCAGGTTCCCTGTTTTTACCTTTTATGCAGTATCTTCCGCTTCTCCTGCGCCCAGACGGACAGACGTGACAAACCTTCCGCCGCCATGGGAATCATCATCAGAAAATACGGGAACACATATCTGGACTTTGCCTCCCAGATCTCATGGAACAGTACGCCGCCGATAACCGCAGTCAGAAGCACATACCACTCCAGCGGCCTTTTTTCCTTTTTTCTGGCCGCGTCAATGAGCAGAAATAATACCAGAACATACACAAGAAACTGATAAGAATCCATATATTTCTGCAAAACACGGTTTGGAAAACCTGTATACAGACTTTCTCCGAAAGCGCTTCTTTCCTGATCTGTCGCATAGGTCATGATAAAGCAGCCGTAAGTGGGCTCCGTCCACTGGCTGGTGAATTTCCGGAAATAGAAATCCAGTGTATAAAGCGGATCCCCCAGAAACTCCTTTGCCCTGGCCTTCACATCTCCAAGGCCTATTTCTCCGGCCGTCTCTGAGTCATAGCCGCACATATCCTGATAGACATAAATGGAATATCCATTGTACCAGCCTGCTTCCTTGTCTCCTTCCTGCATGCCCATGGCAATCCAGAGGATGGAAGGCATTCCGTCATTGACCGGGATACCGGACTTCTGTTCATAATATCTGTCCAGGGCCGGTCCACTTCCCAGGCATACAATCAGCAGCGCTGCCGCGCAGCCAAGGTACTGCCAGCGTTTTTCCGACAATGCTTTCACCACAAACACACACAGAATGGCAATCATGACAATCAGGCTGTTGCCCCGTATCACCACCGCCCCTGCCAGGCACAGCACCATCAGCACTGCCCCGCTGATTCTGCCTTTCCGCATATAGCGCAGGAACTGCCAGAGCCCCGCCATACACAGAGTCAGAGCCGGAATATCATTGTATACATAGACGCCGTAAATCATCAGCGGAAAGCAGCCTGCCATGAAAAGAAGGCAGAAAGCCGCCGTCTGTCTTTTCTCTGTCAACAGCCGGGTAATTCTGTATCCTGCGTACACGCAGACTACGGCTCCCAGCACATTTGCAATCTGAAGCGCCTGATAGTTTTCAGCCCCGAATATGCCCAGCACCAGAGACTCCCAGGCAGTCAATCCCAGCTGAAAAGGATAATAATACAGATACTTTCCATATTCCAGCCGCCCGTAATTCCCCTCCAGAAATCTCTGGGCGCTGGTATAGACCATGGCCTGCTCAGATATGGGGCTGCTCTTTGACCACAGAATCCACAAAAGCCCGGCCGCCAGAACCCAGAGCAGGACAGCGCCCAGAAGAATCCGCAGATTCCGCTCCCCATTTTCCTGTGAACGGGTCAGAAATCCGCCAAGCCACGCAGCCAAAGCTGCCAGAATCCCCGTTCCCAGCAGTGTCACGAGAAAAAAGTCCACCTGGTTCAAGGGTATTTCCTGTGAATAGTCCGCCGGAAAGAATCTGGTAAAAATCAGGCTCGTCACACAGAGAAGCACAAAAACGATGATTCCAATCCAATGAACAATCCCGTCTGGTTTTTCGCAGGCCGCGGGCGGCTGTAAGCCGTCTCCGGCGGCTTTACTTAAAGTATGCCACGCCGGACTCGAAAATCTTCATGTCCTGCTCGCCGTAGATATTGATAGCCACGGCGTCATCCCGGCGCTCGGAGTGAGCCATCTTGCCCAGCACTCTTCCGTCGGGGCTTGTGATTCCTTCAATAGCCGCATAGGAGCCGTTCACATTCCAGTACTCGTCCATGCTGGCCTCGCCCTCAGGCGTCACATACTGGGTGGCTACCTGTCCGTTGGCGAAGAGCCTGTCGATCCATTCCTTATCTGCCACAAAGCGGCCCTCGCCGTGGGAAGCCGGATTCACATAGGTCTTGCCTAATTCCGCAAGCATAAGCCACGGGGATTTGTCTGTCATTACTTTTGTATAAACCATCTTTGACACATGCCGGTTGATGGTATTGAAGGTCAGAGTGGGAGAGCTTTCTGTCTGTCCCACGATCTCACCGTAAGGCACAAGGCCAAGCTTAATCAGAGCCTGGAAGCCGTTGCAGATTCCCAATGCCAGGCCGTCCCGTTCATTTAAGAGCTTCATAACCGCCTCTTTGATATGGGCGTTCTGGAAAGCTGTGGCAAAGAACTTGGCGGAGCCGTCCGGTTCGTCACCTGCGGAAAAGCCGCCGGGGAACATGATAATCTGCGCCTGGCTGATGGCTTTTTCAAAGACATCCACCGACTCCCGGATATCCGAAGCTGTCAGATTCCGGAATACTTTTGTCACCACATCCGCGCCTGCCCGCTCAAAGGCCTTTGCGCTGTCATACTCACAGTTTGTACCCGGAAATACCGGAATAAATACGGTCGGTCTGGCTGTCTTATGACGGCATACATAGACCTTTTCCGCATGATACAGAGGACTCTCCACTTTCTCCGCACCCGGAACTGCCACGGTCGGGAATACCTTCTCCAGAGGCTCTTCCCAGGCAGCAAGCGCTTCCTCTGTCTCAATCCGCATATTGCCGTAGGAGATTCCGCTCTCGGTCACTTCTCCAATCAGAGTGTAAGTGATGGCCAGCTCACCTACACGTCCGTCCGGAACCTCAGCCACAATGTTTCCAAAGCCTGCGGTAAACAGATCTCTCGGATCCGCATGATGCTCAATCTTCACACCCAGCTTGTTTCCAAAGGACATTTTGCTGACTGCGGCCGCAAGACCGGAACCATCCAGCGCGTAAGCGGACACGATGCGTCCTGCCTTGATATCCTCAAAGAATTTGCCGTACAGGTCTTTGATCTGCTCATAATCCGGCAGATCATAGGCATCACGATCGATTTTCAGCAGCACCAGCTTATTGCCGGCTTTCTTCAGCTCCGGCGTAATGATATTCTGGCAGCTTCCGATATCCACAGCAAAGGAAACCAGTGTGGGCGGCACATCAATGTCATTGAAGGTGCCGGACATACTGTCCTTTCCTCCGATGGAGGGCAGTCCAAATCCAAGCTGCGCGCTGTAAGCGCCAAGCAGAGCCGCAAAGGGCTGGCTCCAGCGATGGGGATCCTCTGTCATGCGGCGGAAATATTCCTGGAACGTGAAGCGTATCTTCCGGTAATCTCCGCCGGAAGCCACGATTCTCGCCACAGACTCAATGACTGCGTAGACTGCTCCATGGTAGGGGCTCCAGCTGGAAAGATACGGATCAAAGCCATAGCTCATCATGGTCACGGTGTCTGTCTTTCCTCTCAGCACCGGCAGCTTGGCCACCATGGACTGGGTCTCCGTCAGCTGATATTTTCCGCCATAGGGCATCAGCACGCTGCCCGCTCCGATGGAGCTGTCGAACATCTCCACCAGTCCCTTCTGGGAGCATACATTCAGATCCTTCAGGGTAGCCATCCATTTTTCACGGACATCCGCCACATCATTTCTCACAAAATATTTCTGATTCTCATCGGGCATATCCACAGCCACTGCAGTCTCCTGATGAGCGCCGTTTGTATCCAGAAATGCTCTGGAAATATTGACAATCTCTTTTCCTCTCCAGAGCAGCACCAGTCTCGGGCTTTCTGTCACCTCGGCCACGGTGGTAGCTTCCAGATTTTCCTCCGCCGCATAGGCAAGGAAAGCTGCTTCGTCCTTCTTATCCACCACAACTGCCATACGCTCCTGGGACTCGGAAATGGCAATCTCCGTTCCATCCAGACCGGCATATTTCTTCGGAACCAGATCCAGGTTCACCCGCAGTCCAGCGGCCAGTTCTCCGATGGCTACTGATACGCCGCCTGCTCCAAAGTCATTGCATTTTTTGATAAGTCTTGTCACCTCAGGACGGCGGAACAGTCTCTGGATCTTCCGCTCTGTGGGCGCGTTTCCTTTCTGCACCTCCGCGCCGCAGGTCTCGATAGACGCCTCTGTGTGCACCTTGGAGGAACCGGTGGCTCCGCCGCAGCCGTCCCGGCCTGTCCGTCCGCCAAGCAGAATGATCAGGTCGCCGGGATCAGAAGATTCCCGAATTACATCCTTTCTGGGCGCCGCTCCCATTACTGCTCCAATCTCCATACGCTTGGCCACATAGTCCGGATGATAGATCTCCTTTACATAGCCTGTAGCCAGGCCGATCTGGTTTCCGTAAGAGCTGTAGCCCTGGGCGGCTCCCCGCACCAGCTTCTTCTGGGGCAGTTTTCCTTTCAGGGTTTCTTTTACAGACACCGTAGGATCAGCGGCTCCTGTCACGCGCATGGCCTGATATACATAGGTTCTTCCTGACAGGGGATCCCGGATGGCACCGCCCAGACAGGTAGCCGCGCCTCCGAAGGGCTCAATCTCTGTAGGATGGTTATGAGTTTCATTTTTAAAGTTTGCCA
>CALWAV010000053.1 GCA_944375745.1 uncultured Merdimonas sp. | reverse complement strand
TGTGTGTCATCCAGATGCAGAACCAGCTCCCGGATTCCATGACAGCCCGTAAAAAGCCCTGCCCCCAGATCTGACAATCCCCCGTAAAAGCTAAGCTTCCAAAGCCTGCTGCAGTTGTAAAAAGCATACGCTCCGATTTTCCGGAGAGCCGGCGGCAGATTGACCTCCTCCACCTCTGCCCCTGTAAGAGCCGGCGGGAGCCCCGCCTCTGTTCCGGCTTTGGAAAACAAAACCTGCCGCCCTTCCAGACTTTTCCGGCAGTCTTCTCCCGCGGAATCCGGATCCCACAGCCGCAGCCTTCCCTCCCGGAAGCCTTTCTCCAGCAGCCTCTCATCCATATGGGCAGAAAAGGCATAAGGCGCAAGCTCAGTCACCGGACAGCTTTCGATCATCTCCGGAAGCTCTGCTTCCGTACCGTAATCATAGCAGCGCCAGACCACAGCTTCTTTGCTTTTTATCTCATAAACGATTTTCATACAGCAGTTCCTTTCTGATGTCTGTCAGAAATTTTATCCAAATTTTCCATTGGTAATGCGAACTCAGTATAGCACATTTCACGGCCTTTTCACAGATTTCTTTCCAGAAAATCTTTCATTTTGCATCAACAATATCTAGTAATTTTCCATTGACAATACCACTATATATTGTTACAATAATTTTCGCCGACTATCATATACTATTATCACAATGACTATAGAGGGAGAGCATCGTATGAAAATCATCAAGCGCAGCGGAGCCGAGGTCGCCTTCGATCCGCAGAAAATCGTAATCGCAGTCACAAAGGCAAACGACAGTGTCGTTCCCAGCGCCCGCATGTCCGCCATTCAGATTAAGCGGATTGCGGAAGATGTGGAAAGCGCCGCCCAGAATATCAACCGTTCCTTAAGCGTGGAAGAGATTCAGGATATGGTTGAGGATCAGATCATGAACCAGCGGGCTTTCGATGTGGCCAGACGCTATATCACCTACCGCTACCGCCGCGCTCTGGTTCGCAAATCCAATACCACAGACGAGCAGATTTTAAGCCTCATCGAATGCAACAACGAGGAGGTCAAGCAGGAAAATTCCAATAAGAATCCTACCGTCAACAGCGTACAGCGTGACTACATGGCCGGAGAAGTCAGCAAGGATATCACCAAGCGCCTTCTGCTTCCCCCGGACATTGTAAATGCCCATGAGCAGGGACTGATCCATTTCCATGACGCAGACTATTTCGCGCAGCATATGCACAACTGTGACCTGGTCAATCTGGAAGACATGCTGCAGAACGGCACTGTCATCAGCGGCACTCTGATTGAGAAGCCCCACAGCTTCTCCACCGCCTGCAATATCGCCACCCAGATCATCGCCCAGGTGGCTTCCTGCCAGTATGGCGGCCAGAGCATTTCCCTGACTCATCTGGCCCCCTTCGTGGATGTGAGCCGCAAAAAAATCCGCCGTCAGGTGGCTGACGAGCTTCACACCATCCGGGAGGCTGTGACAGAGGATGAGATCGACGCAATCACTGAAAAGAGACTCCGGGAAGAGGTAAAAAACGGCGTCCAGATGATTCAGTATCAGGTGGTAACCCTGATGACCACCAATGGACAGGCCCCCTTCGTGACCGTATTCATGTACCTGAATGAAGCCAAGAACGAGCAGGAAAAGCAGGATCTGGCGCTGATCATCGAAGAGACCCTGCGCCAGCGCTATCAGGGTGTAAAAAACGAAAAGGGCGTCTGGATTACTCCCGCCTTCCCGAAGCTTATTTACGTGCTGGAAGAAGACAACATTCACGAGGACAGCAAATATTACTATCTGACAAAGCTGGCCGCCAAGTGTACGGCCAAGCGTCTGGTGCCTGATTACATTTCCGAAAAGATCATGCTCCAGAACAAAATCGACAAAAACGGAGAGGGCCACTGCTACACCTGTATGGGCTGCAGAAGCTTCCTGACTCCTTACGTGGACGAAAACGGACAGCCCAAATATTACGGCCGCTTCAACCAGGGCGTGGTTACCGTAAATCTGGTAGATATCGGACTTTCCGCCGGCGACGATATGGAAAAATTCTGGGAGATTTTCGATGAGCGCATGGAGCTCTGCCACCGGGCACTCCAGTGCCGCCATGAGCGCCTGACCGGAACTCTTTCCGACGCGGCTCCCATTCTCTGGCAGCACGGCGCGCTGCTCCGTCTGAAGAAGGGAGAAAAAATTGACAAATATCTCCATGGCGGCTACTCTACCCTGTCCCTGGGCTACGCAGGCCTCTGGGAATGCGTCTACAGCCTGAACGGCAAGAAGCTGACCGAGCCGGAGGGAGAAGCCCTGGGCCTGGAGATTATGAAAAAACTCAATGAATATACAGCTAAATGGAAGGCAGCCGAGAACATCGACTACTCTCTGTACGGCACCCCTCTGGAAAGCACCACCTACAAATTTGCCAAATGCCTGCAGAAGCGTTTCGGCATCGTAAAGGGCGTGACCGACCGCAACTATATCACCAACAGCTACCATATCCATGTGACGGAAAACATCGATGCCTTTGACAAGCTGGCTCTGGAAGCCAAGTTCCAGGCACTCTCACCGGGCGGAGCCATCTCCTACGTGGAGGTTCCCAACATGCAGAACAACCTGGAAGCTGTGCTCGCTGTCATGAAATTTATCTATGACCATATTATGTATGCAGAGCTGAATACCAAGAGCGATTACTGCCAGGTATGCGGATATGACGGAGAGATCGAAATCAAGGAGGACGAGCACGGAAAACTCATCTGGCAGTGCCCTAACTGCGGAAACACCGACCAGAACAAGATGAACGTGGCAAGACGTACCTGCGGCTACATCGGCACCCAGTTCTGGAACCAGGGCAGAACCCAGGAAATCAAAGAGCGTGTGCTGCACCTGTAAAATCATGAACTACGCAGTAATCAAGAAAAATGATATTGCCAACGGTCCCGGCGTTCGCGTCTCCCTCTTTGTGAGCGGCTGCCGCCACCACTGCCGGAACTGCTTTAACCGGGAGGCTTGGGATTTTTCCTACGGCCAGCCCTTCACTCGGGAAACCATGAACGAAATCCTGAACGCCCTCGCTCCGTCCTATGTGGCCGGTCTCTCCTTTCTGGGCGGCGAGCCCCTGGAGCCCGAGAATCAGGCGTCTCTGCTGGAGCTTGCCCGCCTGTTCAAGGAGCGTTTTCCTGAGAAAACCCTCTGGTGCTATACCGGCTTCACCTTTGAGACCGATCTTCTGACCGGCTCTGTGGGAGACCCGGAGATCCTCCGGGAGCTCCTCTCTTATATCGATGTGCTGGTGGACGGTAAATTTGTAGAGGAGCTGAAAGACGCCGGCCTGATTTTCCGGGGCTCCTCCAACCAGAATATTATCGATGTGCCAAAATCCCTGGTCGAAGGCCGGATGGTTCTGCTGGAAGGCACCTGGCGGAGGACTATGGGAAGCGGCGATATTGATGAGGTTTGAAAATGTAATATTCTTCATTTTGTAGTCAATACGCAGGGCCCGGGAAGCGGAAAAATTCTGCTTCCCGGGCCCTGCCTGCTCTTGTTACCTTCCATATTGATTTTTCCGATTCTCAAACCGCCTGAATGTCCAGCTTCAGCCCGTCAACAACGCCAGATACAAGCTTTTCCGTAAAGGGATAGATCACGGGCTCCTCGCCCTTCTCCATCCGACAGATCACCACTGCCTCTCTTGCCGGATCGACAATCCAGTATTCCCTTACGCCTGCTTCTGCATATTTCCCGGCTTTTTTGTAATAATCCATCGTCTTGCTGGACGGCGACACAATCTCAATCACCCAGTCCGGCGCCCCATGGCAGCCTGCCTCGTCCAGCTTATCCGGATCGCAGACTACAACGATATCCGGCTCAAAATAGTTTCGCTTATCGTTCATAATAAATACCGCAAAGGGTGCAGGAAACACCTGGCAGCCGCCGTCATGCTCTCTGATATGATTATAAATCTGGGCGGAAAGTCCCATAATCAGCCGCTGATGCGTCATGGTCGGCGACGCCATATAATACATCTTTCCATCGATAAGCTCCGCCCTTACGCCTTCCGGCAGGGCTAAAATATCATCTGTAGTATACTCTCTGTTTTCCTGATCAGACATACGTACATCCTCTTTTCGTAAACCTGCTCTCATGCTGCCTCCTGTTCCGGCAAAGGCATTCCCGGGAAAGGTCCTTTGTTCCCTCTGCCATAATATTGAAATCGTTTTTTGGAAATCATGGCAGAACTGCCAGAATGTGCGACAGGCACATTTACAAGTGATCCCTGTAACAATTTCATTATATTTAACAGGCAGGGCAGTGTCAATCTGTTCATTCCAGATTTCTCTCAATCCGCAGCAGAGTTCTATACAGCTGCTCCATCTCCTCTGCCGGAATATCGCCCCAGATCCGCTCGTCCAGTTCCCGGAAGATTTTCTGTACCTGTCTGGCCTTCTCATTTCCATCTTCCGTAAGGCAAATCAGATAGGAACGCCGGCAGCCGGGATTACTCTCTCTTGTCAGCAGGCCGGCCTTTTCCAGCCGGTCAATATTCCGGGACATGGTAGCCGTGTCACGCATGCACAGGTCCGCCAGTTTTTTCTGGGTCATGGGACCTTCCTCCAGCAAGCCGCGCAGCGCCCTCGCCTGGCCTTCTCCCACTGTCAGTCCCAGTACCTGCAGCTTTGGCCCCAGGAATTTTTTTCTTTCCATATCCAGCCTGTGTAAGACATCTCTGATTTCATTTTTTCTCATATCTCAACCCGCTTTCCTGTCACACATTTCCGTTTTCTCTGCCACAAGCAGTTCCGGGACGGTATGCCGGCTTTTTCAAAGCCGCATACCGTCCCGGCTGCCAGTCTACTCAAGTTCAAACTGTCCGGTGTACAGCTGATAATAACGCCCTTTCTGCTCCAGCAGCGATTCATGATCGCCCCGCTCGATGATTTCGCCGTGCTCCAGCACCATGATTGCCTTGGAGTTGCGCACTGTGGACAGACGGTGGGCAATTACAAATACCGTCCGGCCATCCATGATGGCGTCCATACCCTTCTCAATCAGGCGCTCGGTACGGGTATCGATGGAGCTGGTGGCCTCGTCGAGAATCAGCACCGGCGGCCGTGCCACGGCCGCCCGGGCTATGGCCAGCAGCTGGCGCTGGCCCTGGGACAGATTGCTTCCGTCGCTGTGCAGCATGGTGTCATAGCCGTCCGGCAGTCTGCGGATGAAGGAATCCGCGTTGGCGATCCGGGCCGCCTCTCTGATTTCCTCATCTGTGGCGTCCAGCTTTCCGTATCGGATATTGTCCGCGATAGTTCCGGTAAAAAGGTGCGTTTCCTGAATTACCATGGCAAGAGAATGGCGCAGGTCGTCCTTTTTGATTCTGCGGATATCGATGCCGTCATAGGTGATGACGCCGGACTGTATCTCATAAAACCGATTGATCAGATTGATAATCGTGGTTTTTCCGGCTCCCGTGGAGCCCACAAAGGCAATCTTCTGTCCGGGCTTTGCATACAGGGAAATTCCGTTCAGAATCTTCTTCTCCGGCACATAACCGAAGACCACATTTTCAAAACGGACGTCTCCTTTCAGCGGAACCAGACTGGCCCCGGCTCCTTTTTCACCAGGTACCTTCCAGGCAAAGTGTCCAGTACGCTCCGGAGTCTCCACGGGCTCTCCGTTTTCCTCCTTTACATTGCAGAGGGTCACGTCGCCTTCATCCACTTCCGGCTCCGCCTCCATCAGGTCAAAGATACGCTCCGCTCCGGCAAGGGCCGTCATCAGAAGGTTTACCTGCTGGGTAAACTGATTTAAGGGCATGGCGCTCTGGCGCACATAGACCAGATAGGACGCCAGGCTGCCCAGGTCCATCAGACCGGCCAGGGTAAACAGGCCGCCCGCGCAGGCTGACACCGCGTAATTCAGGTAAGACAGGCTGACCACTGTGGGAACCTGCATGCCTGTATAAGCCAACGCGCTGGTGGATTCCCTTCTCAGATTTTCATTCAGCACGCAGAAATTTTCAAAATCCTTTTTCTCATGGTTGAAGACCTTTTCCACCTTCTGGCCCGCCATCATCTCTTCCACAAAGCCATTGATGCGGCCCAGCTCCGCCTGCTGCCTCTGGAAATATTTCCGGCTCCTGCTTCCGTTGAACCGGATAAAGAGAAACATCAGGATAAGGAACACCACTACAATCATGGAAAGCCGGATACTTAAAACCATCATCATAATCACCGTGCCCGTCAGCGTCAGAAAACTCTGGATGATCATGGCAAAGCTGTTGTTCATGGCCTCCTGCACCGTGTCCACATCGTTGGTGAAACGGCTCATCAGCTCGCCGTGGGTGTGGGCGTCAAAATATTTCAGCGGCAGCTTCTGCACATGCATGAACAGATCCCGCCGGATTTCCTGCACCACTGTCTGGGCAGATTTGATCATCAGTTGGTTGTAGCCCAGCGTAGCAAGTGCGCCGCACAGATACATGATTCCCATGCCGATGACAGCCTCCACAAGCCCCTTCATGTCTCCCGGCATGATAAACCGATTGATAACCGGCTTCAGCAGATAGGTTCCCATCAGGCTGGCTCCCGTGCTGATGAATACCAGCAGTCCCACCAGCAGAAACATCCATTTATGATGTCCCAGATAGCTTAAAAGGTGCAGCAGCGTCTTTTTCGTATTTTTCGGCCTCTTGTAGCCATCATATCTGTATTGTGCCATTTAAAGCTCCACCCCTTCCTTCTGAGAATCGTAAATCTGCTGGTAAATCTCACTTCTCGCCAGCAGCTCCTCGTGGGTGCCGATGTCGCTGATTTTTCCATCATCCAGAATTACGATCTGATCCGCGCTGCGCACGGAAGAAATTCTCTGGGCAATGATAATCTTCGTCATAAAGGGCAGATATTCCTGCATCCGCTCCCGGATCTTCCGCTCTGTGGCCGTGTCCACCGCGCTGGTGGAATCGTCCAGAATCAGTACCTTCGGCTTTTTCAGCAGGGCCCGGGCGATGCAGATTCTCTGTTTCTGTCCGCCGGACACATTGACGCCGCCCTGTCCCATCTCTGTGTCATAGCCCTCCGGCAGCCGCTCCAGAAACTCATCCACGCAGGCGATCCGGCAGACCTCCTCCACCTCTTCCATAGAGGCATCCTCTCTGCCCCATTTCAGATTTGCAAGAAGGCTTCCGGAAAACAGTGTATTCTTCTGAAGCACCATGGCCACAGCATCCCGCAGATGCTCCATGGGATACTCCTGCACCGGCACATCATCCACCTTCACCACGCCCTGCTCCGCTTCATACAATCGGGGAATCAGCTGCACCAGAGTGGATTTTGCCGAACCGGTCTGACCGATGATGCCTACCGTCTGACCTGCCTGAATATGCAGATTAATATCCGAAAGCACATATTCCTTTGCTTCTTTCTTATACTTGAACCACACATGCTCAAAGGAAATGTCTCCCCGCTCTACCTCAATATCTTTTGCCTGCTCATCTGTAATGTCAATCTTTTCATCTATGACTTCCATGATTCGCTCGCCGGAGGCAATGGAACGGGTCATCATCAGAAACACATTGGAAATCATCATCAGGGAATTCAGAATCTGAAGCACATAGCTGAGGAAGCTGGTCAGCTCGCCGATCTGCATATTCCCTATCTGTATCAGTTCACCACCATACAGCAGAATTCCCAGGATCGTTCCATACATGACAAACTGCATGGCAGGCATGTTCAAAGCCGCCAGCCGGAAAGCGGTCTCGGACTGAGTACGCAGCTCCCGGTTGCCTTCCTCAAACTTGGCAATCTCATGATCGCCCCGGACGCAGGCCTTGACCACGCGGATCGCTGTCAGATTTTCCTGAATAATCCTGTTTACCGTATCAATGGCCCCCTGCATTCTGGAATACAGCGGCCGTACCTTCATGGTAATTACGAAAAGGGCCGCACCCAGTATGGGCAGCGCCACAAAAAACACCACTGCCAGCATATGGTTGATGGAAAAAGCGATTCCTGTGGCAGCCACCAGCATCACCGGGCCGCGGCAGAAGGGACGCATTCCCATGGAAACCGTATTCTGTATATTCGTCACATCACTGGTCAGTCTCGTCACCAGAGAGGATGTCCGAAAATGGTCAATATTAGAAAAGGAGAAATGCTGAAGCTTCTCATACTCCGCCCGGCGGAGCTCCGCGCCCAGCCCCTGCCCGGCCAAGGCCGCGAATCTGGCGCTTCCTACGCCAAGAATCAGGGCGATCACCGCGCAGACCACCATCTGCGCCCCTTTCTCATAGATGTAGGCCGTGTCGCCCGAAGCCACACCCACATCCACCAGGTCTGCCATAATCAGCGGAACGAGAAGCTCCAGAATTCCTTCCGCCGTGATGCAGATCATAGCAAGAACCGCGTATTTCTTATATTGTTTCATATAAGAAAACAGACGTATCAGCATAACTTGAACCTCCAACTGTTGTAGATGCAACTATTGTATTCCCAATTATTGCTGTTGTCAATCCATAAAGAAAAAGAATTGACAGTTCACGCTTCTATGCTATAATTGTTTCAAAAAGAATCGTTTTAATTAGAACAAATGGAGGTATGTATCACAGATGAAAGGTTTGCTTCTGCTCTACCGAAGAATTCAGAAGCTCTATGACCGGCATATGGATGATATCCGGAAAAACTTTTCCCTTTCCCGCATCGAAATTACCATTATCAGCTTTCTGCACAACAACCCCGGCCTGGACACGGCCGGGGATATTGCCGAATACCGGATGCTTTCAAAGGGAAACGTATCCCAGGGCGTGGAGGCCCTGATTCAGAAAGGATATCTGGAACGGTTTCCGGATTCCGAGGATCGGAGACGTGTCCATCTGTCCCTGACCAGCCAGGCCACAGAAATCGTTCATCAGATCGATGAGGTCAAGGAAGGCTTCTACAAGACCCTCTCCGAAGGGCTTACAGATTCGGAGCTCAGACAATACCAGAGTATTACTGAAAAAATCACAGAAAATGTCCTAAACGGACTGGAAAGCAGGTGTAACTCAAATGAATAATGACAAAGAATTTCTGGGAACCGAGCCGGTAGGAAAACTGCTGCTGCGCCTGGCCCTTCCCACTGTGACAGCGCAGCTTATCAATATGCTTTACAATCTGGTCGACCGTATCTACATAGGCCATATCAAAGATGTGGGCGCCACCGCCCTGACAGGCGTGGGAGTCTGTATGCCCCTGATCCTGATCGTTTCAGCCTTTGCGGCCCTCATCAGCAACGGAGGCGCTCCCCGGGCTTCCATTGCCATGGGAAAGAAGGATTATGAATCTGCGGAAGCGACCCTGGGCAACTGTTTTGTGGCTCAGATCATCATTTCCGTGGTTCTGACTGCAGTACTTCTGATCTGGAACCGGGATTTTCTGATGGCCTTCGGTGCCAGCGAAAATACCATTGGATACGCAGTGGACTACATGAATATCTACGCCATCGGCACTATCTTTGTACAGCTCACTCTAGGTATGAACGCTTTCATTACCGCCCAGGGCTTCGCAAAGACCGGCATGCTCTCTGTCCTGATCGGAGCCGTCACCAATATCATCCTGGATCCGATCCTGATCTTCGGCTTTAACATGGGGGTACAAGGCGCCGCTCTCGCCACCATTATCTCACAGGCTCTGTCCTGCGCCTGGGTTCTGCTGTTTCTGGTGGGAAAGAAGACGAACTTACGCATCCGGGCACGCTATTTCCGGATTCAGCCACGAATCCTCTTCCCCAGCCTGGCCCTTGGCATCTCTACCTTTATCATGCAGGCCAGCGAAAGCGTAGTCAACATCTGCTTCAACTCCTCTCTCCAGCTCTACGGAGGCGATATGGCCGTGGGAGCCATGACAATCCTCTCCAGCGTCATGCAGTTCGCCATGCTGCCTCTCCAGGGCATGGGCCAGGGTTCTCAGCCCATCATCAGCTACAACTACGGAGCCCGCAATGTGGACCGAGTCAAAAAGGCTTTCTGGCTGCTGCTGAAAGCAGACTGCTGCTATTCCTTTCTGCTGTGGGGCTTCGTCATGTTATTCCCGCGCCTGTTCGCCTCTCTGTTTACCAGCGACGCGGCGCTGATTGATTTTACGGTTCCGGCCCTGCGCACCTATCTGGCCGTGCTCTTTATCTTCGGCATCCAGATGGCCTGCCAGATGACCTTCGTCTCCATCGGCAACGCGCTCATGTCTGCCATCGCGGCCATTGTCCGGAAATTCGTTCTGCTGCTGCCGCTGATCTATCTGATGCCTCATCTGTTCCCAGGCAATAAGACCTTCGCCGTATATCTGGCGGAGCCGGTCACAGACACGCTGGCCGTGACCTTTACTGCCATTGCCTTCTATTTTACATTCCGAAAGGCTCTGGCACAGCTTGGAAAACCGGCCGCAAAATAAAATATGCTGATCTGTAAATGCCGCGGACTGCCGAATGGTCCGCGGCATTTTATTATTTATTCATCAGTTCCTTCTGCATAGCTTCACTACTGGCTATGCCTGATATTCAATAAACCACCAGTCCTCCGTCTCTGCCAATCCGAGAAGTAAAATAGCCGCTGTCCTTCATGTCCGGATTGTTTTGTATACTTTCTGTAATAACATCCAGCTCATCCGTTTTTATCTCTTCAGATCCAAGAAAACCGCCATACGCTTTTCCCGCTCCATAGAAACGGCGGATATTCAGTGTATTGGCAGTCATATTGATTTCCGCCTCCACAACACTGATCCTGCCTCCTTCTGCATTTTCGTCTATATACTGATAAAATCTGAATACGATCTCACTATAATCCACCTTATCATCTGCCTGATTCCGAGTATAAGCTCCTTCGATCCGTACCAGTGTATGGTCTTTGATATAAGAAGCGCACTTCTCCGACACCTCTGTATACAGAGTATTCCAATCCTGCGAAACGGCTTCCAACGGAATGTCTTTCTCCACACTTCCATAGGAATAGCTTTCATAATTTACTGCCTTTATGATAAAGACTATAACCAGAAG
>CALWAV010000052.1 GCA_944375745.1 uncultured Merdimonas sp. | reverse complement strand
AACTGATCCGCAAGGGAAAAGCTTTTGTATGCGATCTGTCCGCGGAGGAGATCCGGGAATACCGGGGAACCCTGACGGAGCCGGGAAAGGAAAGCCCTTACCGGAACCGGAGCGTGGAGGAAAATCTGGATCTGTTCCGCCGCATGCGGGCGGGAGAGTTCCCCGACGGAAGCAAGGGGCTCCGGGCAAAGATCGATATGGCTTGCCCGAATATCAATATGCGTGATCCGATTATCTACCGGGTGGCTCATATGACCCACCACAATACCGGCGATAAATGGTGCATTTATCCCATGTATGATTTCGCCCACCCCATTGAGGACGCCATCGAGGGCATCACCCACTCTCTGTGCACCCTGGAGTTTGAGGATCACCGTCCGCTGTACGACTGGGTAGTCCGGGAACTGGAGTATCCCAATCCGCCCCGTCAGATTGAGTTTGCGAAGCTGTACCTGACTAACGTGGTGACAGGAAAGCGGTATATCAAAAAACTGGTGGAGGAAGGCATTGTGGACGGCTGGGATGATCCCCGCCTGGTTTCCATTGCCGCTCTCAAGCGCCGGGGCTTCACGCCGGAATCCATCCGGATGTTTGTGGAGCTCTGCGGTATCTCCAAGAGCCAGTCTTCTGTGGACTACGCCATGCTGGAGTACTGTATCCGCGAGGATCTGAAGATGAAGCGCCCCCGGATGATGGCTGTGCTTGACCCGATTAAGCTGGTGATTGACAATTATCCGGAAGGACAGGTGGAATATCTGGACGCGGCCAACAACCTGGAAAATGAGGAGCTTGGCAGCCGGAAGATTCCCTTCTGCCGGGAGCTGTATATTGAGCGTGAGGACTTTATGGAGGAGCCGCCGAAGAAATATTTCCGGCTGTTCCCGGGCAATGAGGTCCGCCTGATGCATGCCTAGTTTGTAAAATGCGAGAGCTTTGTAAAGGATGAGACAGGAAAGGTTACCGAGGTACACTGTACCTACGATCCGGAGACAAAAGCCGGAAGCGGCTTTACGGGACGGAAGGTAAAGGGCACCATTCACTGGGTTCCGGCGCCCTATGCCGTTACAGCCCAGGTACGCCTGTATGAGAACATCATTGATGAGGAAAAGGGGGTTTACAATGAGGATGGAAGCCTGAATCTGAATCCCAATTCCCTGACTGTAGTGGAAAATGCTTATCTGGAGCCGGGGCTGGCAGACGCGAAGCCCTACGACAGCTTCCAGTTTGTGCGGAACGGTTTCTACTGCGTAGACGCAAAGGATACGACTCCGGAGAGATTGGTTTTCAACCGTATTGTATCTCTGAAGAGCTCTTTTAAACTGCCGAAGGCATAAGGAGCGGTACAGGGGCATGGACGGACAGTAAGGAGAAAAGATGCGTGAACTTGCGATCAGTCTTGACGCGGAGGCGTCCAGACCTCTGTATGAACAGATCTACAGCTATATCAAGCATGAAATACAGGAAGGGCAGCTGCTCCCGGGAGAGCGGCTGCCCTCCAGTCGATCTCTCAGCAGCTCTCTGGAGGTCAGCCGGAGCACGGTGGATCTGGCTTATGAGCAGCTGGTGTCGGAAGGGTATCTGGAGGCAGTTCCCTGCAAAGGCTATTATGTATGCCGGATAGAAGGGCTTTACAGCCTGGATTCCGGAAAGGTGCAGGAAAGGGAAAAAAAAGAGGAGACAGGCTCTCTGTGGGATTACGATCTGACGCCCAACGGAATTGATCTGGACAGTTTTCCCTATGATGTCTGGAGAAAGCTTACGAGGAATGTTCTTCTGGATGATAAAAGAGAGCTGTTTCAGCTGGGCGATCCGAGGGGAGAATGGGAGCTTCGGGAGACCATCAGCCGTTATCTGCACCAGGCCCGGGGCGTCAGCTGCCGGCCGGAGCAGGTGGTGCTGGGGGCCGGAAATGACTATCTTCTGATGCTTCTGGCGGCAGTTCTGGGGACAGGACACCGGGTGGCCATGGAGAGCCCCACATACAAGCATGCCTACCGCATTTTTGAACAGCTTGGCTTTGGGCTGACCACGGTTCCGGTGGACGGGCAGGGAATGAGCGTGGAGCAGCTGGAAGCCTCCGGGGCAGACACGGCCTATGTGATGCCTTCCCACCAGTATCCGCTGGGAATCGTCATGCCTATCAAACGCCGGCTGGAGCTTTTGAAATGGGCCTCGGAACGGAAGGGCAGATACCTGATCGAAGACGATTACGACAGTGAATTCCGCTATAAGGGAAAGCCGATTCCGGCCCTGCAGGGGTCTGACCGGAATGGCCGGGTCATCTATCTGGGGACCTTTTCCAAATCCATTGCGCCCGGCATCCGCATCAGCTATCTGGTGCTTCCGGAGACTCTGATGAAGGAATGTGAGAAACGGCTCCTGCGTTTTTCCTCCACGGTGTCCCGGATTGATCAGATAGTCCTGAACCGGTTTATTCAGGAAGGGTACTTTGAGCGCCATCTGAACCGGATGAGAAGGATTTACGGCAGAAAGCATGACATTCTGCTGGGTGAGTTCCGGAAACTGTCCGGAGTATGCCGGATCAGAGGGGAAAATGCCGGCGTGCATCTGCTGGCGGAATTTAACAATGGCATGCCGGAGGAAGAGGTTATCCGGCGGGCCCGGGAGCAGCGGGTCCGGGTGTATCCTCTTTCCGAATATACTATCGAGGAGAGCAGAGGCTGGAAAAGCGGCGCGGCAGTGCTTCTGGGTTACGCTACGCTTTCTGAGCAGGAGCTTATCGAGGCGGCTGCCCGGCTTGTAAAAGCCTGGGGTACGGTTTCTGGTAAATGAGAAGAAAATGGGAATACTGTTTTCAGATAAAAGGAGGAAACGAACATGAGTGAAAAAATCGTAACAATTACGGCAGAGAATTTTGAGGAAAAGGTTCTGAAATCCGAACTTCCGGTTATGCTGGACTTCTGGGCGCCCTGGTGTGTCTACTGCCGCAGGATTGAGCCGGCGGTGGAGGAGCTGGCAGAAGAGACAGAAGGAAAGCTGGTGGTCGGAAAGGTGAATGTGGATGAGCAGGCAGAGCTGGCCGACCGGTTTAGAGTGGAGACGATTCCCAATCTGATTCTTTTCAAAAATGGAGAGAAAGCAGAGGAGGAGCTGACAGCGCCCGGTTCCAGAGATGCCATGGAAGAGTGGCTGGAAGAGGGCGGCGTGATTCTGTAGGAGTGGAGCATGGAAGAAAAACTTTATGATATGATTGTGATCGGAGGAGGGCCGGCCGGATATACAGCGGCTCTCTATGGAGTTCGGAGCGGTCTTTCGGTGCTCGTGCTGGAAAAGCTTTCTGCCGGCGGGCAGATGACGAATACGGAGCAGATTGACAATTATCCGGGATTCCCTGAGGGAATCAGCGGCTCCCTGCTGGGAGAGAGGATGCAGAAAGGGGCCCTGCGCTTTGGAGCGGAAAATCAGTTTTCCGAGGTGAAGTCTGTGGAGCTGTCCGGGAAAATAAAGGTCGTGCGGACCCGGAAAAAGGAATTTCACGCCCGCACAGTGGTGATTGCCACAGGGGCCTATCCTCGGAAAACCGGCGTGGAAGGAGAAGACCGCCTGGCAGGCCGGGGCATCGCCTACTGCGCTGCCTGTGACGGCATGTTTTACAAGGACAAGACGGTGGCTGTCTATGGCGGAGGCAACAGCGCCGTGGAGGACGCCCTTCTGCTGTCACGGATCTGCCGGAAGGTTTATCTGATTCACAGAAGGGACGCTCTGCGGGCGGTAAAGGTCTACCAGGACGCACTCTTTCAGAGCAGCGTGGAACCGGTGTGGAACAGCAGCGTAACAGGTTTCCTTTCCGGAGACCGTCTTACGGGAGTGGAGCTGACAGACACGAAGACCGGAGAAAAACGGCAGCTTGCTCTGGACGGGCTTTTTGTGTCCATCGGACGGGTTCCGGATACTAAGCTTTTTGAAGACCAAGTGGCGATGAACGAGGCTGGTTATCTGGCTGCGGATGAGACCACATGCACCAATCTTCCGGGCGTCTTTGCGGCAGGGGATGTCCGCACCAAACAGCTGCGCCAGGTGGTGACAGCTGCCGCGGACGGGGCCATGGCTGCCTGGAGCGCGGAGCAGTATCTGGCTGGAGAGGGCTGAATGGCCCTGCTCCCGTTTCCCGGCTCAGGAAAAAGCGGGCGGGAGGAAAATAAAGGTTGTGCATTTTTATGCAATAGGTTACAATGTAGAATGCGTATCATATTAAACGGCAGATTCTCTGAATGATTTCGGCTATGCAGGAAGGACTTCTATCCCACTTGAGAATGCCTGGCTCCAGGCCTGGTTCAGGGAACTGCGGAGACACAAGGGAGAGCAGTTATGAGTTTCAAAAGAAAAAACGGGCAGGCGCCGGCGAAAAAGGATTATACAAAGCTGAAGACGCCTCATACCTATGCGATTATTTTCTTCGTGGTCATTGCCTGCTGGATTCTGACCTATCTGATTCCGGCCGGAAAATTCAGCACCCATACCATTGAGTATACGGACGCAAATGGCGAGACAGCAGAGAGAACAGTTCTGATGGCTGATACCTTCCGGTACAGCTACAATCTGGATACGGATTTTGTGGCAGAGGCCCTTCAGGAAATCAGCCAGGATCCGGCTCTTATGGATGAGTGGGAAGTGGATTCAGAAGCCCTTCAGGCTCTGATGGAGACCGATTCTTCTGCGTGGACCCAGGCGGATCTGGACGCGGCAGGAATCAGTGATGACGAGATGTATTCCCGGTACGGGGAAGAATTTTATGATACCAGCAAAAAGCTGCATAAGACAGCGGGCGTCTGGGGAACGGAGGATTTCGGCGGCTTCGGCTTTATGAATTATGTGTTCGAGGGTCTGGTGACCGGAGACCGTTCCGGTTCCGCGGTAGGTCTGTGCGCGCTGATTCTGGTTATCGGCGGTTCCTTCGGCATTATCATGAAGACGGGAGCCATTGACGCGGGCATCTATGCGTTTATCCGCAGGACCAAGGGTCTGGAGCGGCTGGCCCTGCCCCTGTTCTTTATTCTGTTTTCTGTGGGCGGAGCTACCTTCGGTATGGCAGAGGAATGTATTCCATTTGCCATGATCATGGTTCCTTTTGTGATTGCCCTTGGATATGATTCCATCGTGGCAGTGACGGTGACCTATGTGGCTTCCCAGGTAGGAAACGCGGTATCCTGGATGAGCCCCTTCTCTGTGGCGGTGGCGCAGGGTATCGCAGGCGTGCCGGTACTGTCCGGAGCCACATTCCGTCTGATTATGTGGGTGGTGGTAACCCTGGCAGCGGCGGCGTTCATGATGGTATACGCGGAGCGTGTCCGGAAGAATCCCCAGCATTCCGTTGTATATGCTGGAGACGCCTATTTCCGTGACCGCATGGGCGCTGTGACGGAAGAAGAAAAGGAATTCAACCTGGGACATAAGCTGATCCTTTTGGAGATGCTGGCAGTTTTAATCTGGATTGTATGGGGTGTGACCCAGAAGGGCTTTTACATTCCGGAGATTGCTTCCCAGTTCTTTGTAATGGGATTCCTGGCAGGCGTGATTGCCATTATCTTTAAGCTGAACGGCATGACGATCAACGGCATGGCTTCCGCTTTCCAGGGAGGCGTGGCTGATCTGGCGGGAACGGCCATGGTTGTAGGTATGGCAAAGGGAATCCTTCTGGTGCTGGGCGGTTCTGACGCGGACGTATATTCCACGCTGAATACCATTCTGTATGCCATCGGAAACGCGCTGGAGGGTATTCCGTCCTTCATTGGAGCGTGGTTTATGTACATTTTCCAGAGTCTGTTCAATCTGGTAGTGACCTCAAATTCCGGACAGGCGGCCCTTACCATGCCGATTATGGCTCCTCTGGCCGATCTGGTCGGGGTATCCCGCCAGATCGCGGTACTGGCTTATCAGATGGGCGCCGGCTTTGTGGACGCGTTCACGCCGGTATCCGCAAGTCTGATCGGAGTCCTGGGTGTAGCAAGAATCGACTGGGGCACCTGGGCGAAGTTCCAGATCAAGATGCAGGCATTCTTCTTCTTAATGGGAACGATTATCATAGCCATCGCGGTGGCAATCAATTTCCAGTAAACAGCAAGGTATCCGTGCGCAGGGACAGACTCTGCACACGGATACTTTTCACATAAGGCTCTCCGTGTCCGGCACGGAGAAGATCAAAGAAAGCGGGAATAGGAAATGGCAATGGTGACACTGATTAAAAATGCGAAGGTATATCAGCCGGAATATGCGGGAGTGCAGGATATTCTTGTGCTGGGAGACAGAATTGCCGCAGTAGGGGAAAATCTGAGGGCAGATTTCGGCGGCAGTGTGGAAGTGGAAGAACTGGACGCTTCCGGGATGGCTGCTGTGCCGGGCTTTATCGACAGCCATGAGCATATCCTGGGCGGAGGCGGCGAAGGCGGCTTCCATACACGGACCCCGGAGGCGGCCCTTAAAGATCTGATAATGAATGGAATCACTACCGTGGTGGGCTGCATCGGAACAGACGGTGTGGCCAGGGATATGACGGCTCTTCTGGCGAAGGCCCACGGACTGGAAAATGAGGGAATCAGCACCTACACCTATACCGGTTCCTACCAGGTGCCGGTGCAGACGCTGACAGGCAGTCTGATGAAGGATATTATGATGCTGGATAAGGTCATAGGCGTCGGCGAAGTGGCAATTTCTGATCACCGCTCCTCCCAGCCTGCCTTTGAAGAGTTTGCCCGGATTGCGGCAGACGCCCGGGTGGCCGGCATGCTGTCCGGAAAAGCGGGAATTGTAAATGTACATCTGGGCGACAGTCCCCGGCATATTGATCTGATTGAGCGCGTGGTTCACGATACGGAGATCCCGGCTTCCCAGTTCCTGCCCACCCATGTAAACCGGAACGAGGGACTGTTTCAGGCCTGCCTGCAGTTCGCGAAAGAAGGCGGAACCATCGATTTCACCGGAAACGAAGATATTGATTACTGGGAGACCATCTGTGATGAGGTCCGGGTCTGCAAAGGAATCCGGCGCCTGCTGGATATGGGCATCTCCAGTGACCGGTTTACGATTTCCTCGGACGGACAGGGAAGCATGCCGATCTTTAACGCGGAGGGAGAGTACCAGGGAATCGGCATCGGAAAGGCTTCCTGCCTTCTGAAGGAAGTGCGGGAATGCGTGCAGAGGGAAAATATTCCGCTGGAGACTGCGGTAAAGGGCATCACCTCTAATGTGGCCTCTATTCTGAAGCTTGGTTCGAAAGGACATATAAAGGCAGGCTTTGACGCAGATATCTGCCTGCTGGCAGAAGATACCCTGGAGCTGAGAACTGTGATGGCAAAGGGAAATATTGTCGTGAGAGACGGAGAGCAGATGGTGTTTGGAACCTTTGAGAAAGCATAAGAGCTGAAAAACGCGGGGCTTCCGATTTTCTGTATCCTGTGTTCAGATGTAAGCAAAAAGCCGGACACAGGATACAGAAAGCGTCCCTTACTCGGTGATTGTCTCCTTTACATCTTCTGCGGCCTCAGCCACTGTTTCCTTTACATCCTCCGCGGCTTCCTTTACAGTATCTGCCGCATCCTCCGCTTTTTCCTTTACGGTCTTTGCGGCATTGTTCAAAGAGACATACTCTCTTCCTGTGGAGGGATCCTCATCCAGATCCTCCTCATCGAATTCATCATCAAAATCATCATCCAGATCGCTGAAATCCTCTTCGGGAGCGAAGAACTTTTTATAAAGAGCCACGCCTCCTGCCACAGCCGCGCTGATAACGGCCACGCTTCCGATAAATTTCAACAGCTTTTTCATATTACAGTTTCCTCCTTTATGAGATTCTAGATTTTTCACTCCGGATCTGATTCGGCCAGAACCGGGGATTTCATTTGGTAATTTTTCTCTATTGTAATACGGAACAGAGAAAAAGAAAAGCAAAAAAATATTAAAAATTTATTGTCAATCTAAAAAATATATATTACTCTATTAGATAGGCCGGCTCTGGGAAAGCCGGCCAGGCTGTGTACCGATTTTAGTATTTCCCGTCTGGCCGGTTTTATGCCGCGCCATAAGAGGAGTGACAAATATTATGAAAAGAAAACTGATTCTGGCATCGGCTTCGCCCCGGAGAAAAGAGATCCTGGAGCAGCTGGGCCTTGATTTTGACATATGCCCGGCTGCCGGAGAAGAAAAAATAACGACAGAGAATCCGGAGGAAGCTGTTAAGGAGCTGGCTCTTCAGAAAGCCCGGGAAGCTGCCGGAAAAGTTCAAAGACCGGCGCTGGTGATCGGCGCGGATACGGTGGTGGCTTACCAGGGAAAGATTCTGGGGAAGCCTGCGGATGAAGAGGATGCGTTCCGGATGCTGAGCCTGCTTTCCGGCAGTATTCATATGGTATATACAGGCGTGGCAGTGATTGACGCAGAGAGTGGGAAGGTTCTGGCCCATTTTGTGGAGGGAACTGAAGTTTGCATGTATCCCATGACAGAAAAATGGATCCGTTCCTATATCCGTACCGGCGAGCCTATGGACAAGGCGGGCGCCTACGCGATTCAGGGCGGCTGCATGGCCTTTATCCGGGAAATCCGCGGAGAATATATGAATGTGGTGGGATTCCCGGCGGCCCGTTTCTGTCAGGAGCTTTTATATAAGGGCATTGATCTGCTGGGACAGGAAGAGGAGGAAGAAAAATGAGTTACCGGGCCTGTATTTTTGATTTGGACGGAACGCTGTGCGACAGCGTGGAATCCATTACCTGGAGCGCCAACCATATGCTTGCGGATTTCGGAATGCGGCAGGCCTCCACAAAGGATTTGGAGATTTTCGCCGGTGACGGCGTGGATGTACTTGTGCGCCGCCTTCTGCGCTTCGGAGGAGATGAGGAAGCGGTTCATTTTGACGAGGCAAAGAAGCGCTATATGGAATACTTCCGGGAGGGCTGCATGTACCATGTAAAGGCCTATCCGGGAATGCCGGAGGTTCTTGAAAAACTGAAGGCGCAGGGGGCAAAGCTGGCGGTACTGTCGAACAAGCCCCATGAAAACACCAAAAGCGTCATTGAGCAGGTATTTGGAAAGGAACTGTTTGACCTTGTACAGGGACAGTCAGGCCTGTTTCCAAGAAAACCGGCTCCGGACGGGGCTCTTTATCTGGCGGAGCAGTTTGGAGTGCCTGCCGGAGAATGCCTCTACGTAGGAGACACGGGAACGGACATGAAGACCGGAAAGGCGGCTGGCATGTATACAGTAGGAGTGCTCTGGGGATTCCGGGATCGGGAGGAGCTTTTAAGAGACGGAGCAGACTGTATTATTTCCGAAGCCGGAGAGCTTGCGGACATATATGGAAGGGGAGCAGAAGAATGATCAAGCTTGTGGCCAGTGATATTGATGGAACACTGCTGCCGGAGGGAACGGCGCAGATCAATCCGGAGATATTTGAAGTGATTCGAAAACTGAAAGAGCGGGATATTCTGTTTGCCGCGGCCAGCGGACGCCATTACACCAGCATGTCCAGGCTGTTTGAGCCGGTGAAGAATGATATTATTTTTATTACGGAAAATGGAGCCTATGTCTGCTGCAGGGGTTATACCATGCTGGAGCAGGTGCTGGACTGGGAACAGGTCTGCCAGTGGGTCCGTGAGGTCCGCTGCATTCCTGGAACCAGCTTTACCCTGGACACGAAGGAAGGCTTCTATACAGAAAGCTCGGATCCGGAATTTCTGGATTTGATCCGAAAGGGCTACCGCAGCAGGATCGATCAGGTGGAAGACGCTCTTTCCCGGGAACTGAAGGTGAATAAGATGGCTGTCTACCGGAAAGAGAATATCGGCGAAGTGGCCAGGCTTCTGATTCCGCGCTGGGAGGACCGGCTTCACTGTGTGATTTCCGGGGATGTGTGGGTGGATTTTATGAATATGGATACCAATAAGGGAAACGCCATCCGCAGTATCCAGCAGACCCTGAAGATCAGCCCGGATGAGACCATGGTATTCGGCGACAATCATAATGATCTGGAGATGATCCGGAGCGCCACGGAAAGCTATGCGGTGGGGAACGCGGCGGAGGCCGTAAAAAAAGCCGCGAAATATGTGGCGGATACCAATGTAAATGACGGAGTGCTGAAGGTCCTTAAGACCCTGCTTGACTGAGAAAAGGAGAAATGATACAATGCAGGAATATTCACAGGCCTGCCTGGAGGGCTTTCTGAAAAACCAGGGAAAGCTGTTTGACGAACCGGTGGCGGAGACCCCGGAGGAGGCAGAGGAGTTTCTGGAGGAGTGCATGGCGGTCGTCGTCAAGTCTCTGAAGGAAGTGCGCAGGTTTCTGGATGAAAGCGGTATGGATGTGAGCGGTCTTTCTCTGGAGGAACTGAAAGAAGTGGAAGAAGTTTTCCCTCTGGAGGACGGGACCTATCTGATAGTGGAAGCCTGAAAAGGCGTGAAAGAGACTGGATGGAGGAATGAAGATGGGAGGAGCGATCAGAAAAAAGCTGGCTGTGCTGCTTGCGGCAGCCGTGCTGGCGGGCAGTTTTTCGGGCTGCGGTCTCATGAAGAATACCGAGATCGTATTTACGACGGGACTGTCCGGAGATCAGCTTTTCAAGATAGGAAAGAGCGTCTGCACGCTGTCCGAGGCCATGATCTATGTGATGGATTATCAGCGGCAGTATGAAGGCGTGTATGGAGTGGAGATGTGGGAGCATGACTTCGGCGGCATCACCTTTGAACAGTATGTGAAGGACACGATCGTGGACCAGCTGGCGTCCATGAAGGCGATCACGCTTCTGGCGGATGATTATGGGGTGTCTTTGAGCAGTGAGGAAGAGGAAAAGGTGGCTCAGGCGGCAGAGGATTATTACGGAGCGCTGAATGTCGAGCAGATCGATTATATGGATTTGAAGCTGGAGGATGTAAAGGATCTGTACCGGGATCATGTTCTTTCCGGAAAGGTCTATGAGGAGATTACGAAGGATGTAAATACAGAGGTCAGCGATGATGAGGCGCGGATTATCACTATCCAGCAGATCCGCCTGGATTCTCCGGAGACCGCTCAGAGTGTGAAGGAACAGCTGGACGCGGGCAGAGACTTTTCCGCGGTGGCTTCCTCCTACAGCCTGGACAGCCAGATCACCTATACCTTTGGCAGAGGAGAGCATGACAGCGCCTATGAGGAAGCTGCCTTTGCCTTGGAAAATGACCAGGTCAGCGATATTATCGAGACAGAGAGCGGTTATTATATTCTGAAATGCATCAATAATTTTGACCAGGAGGCCACAGAAGCCAATAAGGTGACCATGGTGGAGAAGCGGAGAGACGAGCTGTTTGGAAATGTGTATGATCAGCTTGTGGCGGATACGCCTTCCCAGTTCAACAGCCGGCTCTGGAACAAGGTGCATTTCGCGGACTGGACAGGGGAACTGCCGCCGGATTTTCTGGAAATCTATGAGCAGTACCTGGGAGCGTAATCAAAAAAGGAGCGCAAAATAAAACGGGCAGGTTTCTCGGAAAAAGAGAAGCCTGTCCGTTTTTGACTGAAGGCTCAGAGCATTTCCTTCAGACATTTCAGAAGAGCGGTATTCTGTTCGGGAAGCATAAAGCAGAAACGGAAATACCGGTTATCCAGGAAGGGGAAGGTGGAGCAGTTGCGGATCATATAGCCCTGCCGGATGGCATGGTCGAACAGATCATCCGCCGTGACTCCTTCCTTTTCAATGCGGGCTAGAATAAAGTTGGCTGTGGGCCGGTAGACCTTCAGGCTGTCCCAGGAGGAAAGCTCCTCATAGATGCGTCTGCGCTCTGCGGCGATCAGCTCTCTGGTCTTCTGAATGTATTCTGTGTCGGTAAACATCAGCTCCCCTGCCACTGCGGCAAGACTGTTTATGGTCCAGGGATCCTTGTGGGTATTGATATCCTGCATCAGGTCCATGTTTCCGGTAATGGCGTAGCCCAGGCGGAGTCCGGGGGAAGCAAAGAATTTGGAGACGCCCCGCAGAATCACCAGGTTGTTGTAATAGCGCGTCAGAGAAACAGAATCCACCGCGGCCATGTCCGGAGCAAATTCCACATAGGTCTCATCTACAATGACGAAAATGTCATGGCGCTTGCATTCGTCCAGAATCCGGCGCATATCCTTCTGGGCGATGGAAGTGGAGGTGGGATTGTTGGGATTGCAGATGACCAGCAGATCCAGCGCTTCGTTCAGATATTTTTTAAAATCCTCCACATCCAGAATGAAGTCATTTTCTTCTTTCAGAGGATAGTAGAGGCAGGTGCCGCCGCCCAGGGAGATTTCCCGCTCATATTCCGAGTAGGTGGGGCCGAGAATCAGGGCTTTTTTAGGATGCTCCATCTGAATGAACAGAGAAATCAGCTCTGTGGAGCCATTCCCCACCAGAATATTCTGGATGGGGGCACCCGCGTACTCGCCGATACGGGTGCGCAGCGCGGTATACTCCCGGTCGGGATAAGAGGTGATCACATCGATGTGGTCGATCAGCGCGGCCCGCATCAGGGGAGAGATCCCCAGAGGGTTCACATTGGCGCTGAAGCTGGTGATTTCCTCTTTCTTAATGCCGTATATTTTTTCTATTTTTTCCAGGTCGCTGCCATGAAAATGATCCTTATGCTCTAACATTTAAAACCTCTTTTCTTGTACTTTATTTTAATTAATGCTATACTGAATTATATACAGATTTCAGAAAAAAGCAATGGAAAAAGAGACATCAGAGAACGGGAGGAGATACCATGAGGGCAAAGCTGGAACGGATTGCGGCCGGAAAAATTGAATTTGACAAACCTGTGGTGACACTCTCGGATTCCATTATCACCCTTGGCTGCGCTCCCGGGGAAAAGGCGGAAGGCAGCTTTACGCTGACGGCGGACCGGCCCGTTAAAGGAGTGGTTTACGCGTCCACCAGCCGTATGACTCTGGAGCATGCCAGCTTTCACGGCCGGACGGCCCGCGTTTTCTGCTCTTTTGATGCCAGAGGGTTCTGGGGAGGAGAGGAGATAGAAGGCGAGTTCTGCATTGTCACAGAGGCGGGCGAATTTCACCTTCCCTATACAGTCCGGGTGGAACCCCGCCAGGAGCCGGAGGAAGAGAGCTATGCCTATTTTGTGTCCGCAGACCCCATAGCGCCGCTTCCGGAGGAGCAGAAAAAGGAAGAGCAGCCGGAAGAGTCTGTTGTGGAGGTGACAGGGGGTACAGAGGAAAAGCTGACGCCGGAAGAGGCAGGAAAATTCGCGGAGCAGATTCTGAAAGGAAACCGTCCTGGGGGACAGGGATTTGCGCGCCTCAAGAATGCTTACCATGCTTACGGCAGCAAGGAGATGCTTTCCTTTGTCTGCTCAGCGTTCATCAAAAACGGAATCACGGATGAGGAAAGCTTTTTCTGGTATAAGCGGGGCGTTCAGGCAGAGCTGAAGATTACCAATCTTTACGAATATTTCATGATGGCTCTTCCGGAGAACTACTCAGAGCCTTTTCCCAAAAATCTTCTTTTATATTTTCAGATGGAAAATACTCTGAGCGCTTCTTTGAAGGCAGCTCTGTACGCGAATATCATCCGGTTTCAGGCGCAGGATTCAGATATCTACAGAGCTTACCGGGAGCAGATTGAGGATTTTATGCTGGATGAGCTGGTAAGACGCAGCTTAAGCGAGGATCTGGCGGTGATCTATGACCGGTTCCTTGTGGAAGAGCTTCTGACCATAGATTTTGCGGAGGCGCTGGCAGACATTATGTTTCTGCGGAGAATCCGCTGCAGAGACAGACGTATCCGGCAGGTGCAGGTACTGTATGAGCAGCTGCAGAAGCGGATTACCGTGCCGCTGATAGATGGAAAGGCATTGATTCCCATTTATACGCCGGGAGCCATGATTGTGCTGGTGGATGACCAGGGAAACTGCTATACCTCCAGTGTTCCCTACACGCTGAACCGGCTGCTGGATGAAAAAAAGTATGTGAAGCGCTGCCGGGAGCTTCTTCGGTATCATCAGGGCCTTTATCTTTATCTGTGTGACGGGACCTCCCGCTATCATGTCCTTACGGCGGATAATGTGGAGAACTATAAGCGGATTTTGAAGATCAGCGGCTTTACAGCCGCGTATAAGGAAAATGTACGCCAGGAGATCCTGCAGTTTTATTATGCCAGCCATGAGCTGGATGAGCTGGATCAGGAATTCTTCGTGACAGAGACGGCCTCCATGAATCCCAAAGACCGTGCCAAGTATACGGAGATTCTGATTCTGCGGGGGATGTATGAGGAGGCCTGGAGCATGATCTGGCGCCATGGCTATGACATGGTAAGAAGCAAGTTCCTGATCAAGCTGGCAGCCTGGAAAATCCGTGAAAAGGAATATGAAGAGGATGACTTTCTGGTAAAGCTCTGTCTCTTCATTTTCCGAAAATCTAAATATAATGAGAGCATTCTGGAATATCTCTGCGGGTACTATTACGGCTCTGCGGAGGTCATGGAAAGTATATGGAGAGAAGCGAGAGAATTTGAGCTGAATGTGTTTGATCTGGAAGAACGGCTTCTGGGCCAGATGCTGTTTACCGGCCAGATGAGAGATTCCGCCTTTGAGATTTTCCGGGATTACCACAGTCTGGGAGGAGACGGGCTGGTCAGCCGCGCTTATCTTACCTGGCTGGCTTTTGAGGATTTTGTAAGAGATATTCCGGCTCCGGAAGGAACCTTTGATTATCTGGAGCAGGCCATTGCCTGGGAGGAGAACCTGGCGGATGTGTGCGGCCTGGCTTATCTGCGGAACCTGGCCTGGCGCAGGCATTTGAGTGAACACCAGAGGATCCGTGCGGAACAGATGCTGGAAAGATACATACGCAGAAAGATGCGCTTTGACTTTATGAAGCCTCTGCTTGAGAGGCTGGGAAGGCCTTATCTGCTGGAGGATAAATATTTTGTGGAATACAGGACCAATCCCGCCCACAAGGTAGTCCTGCATTATGTGGTTGAGACGCCCCGGGAGAAGAGCTGCAGCTATGTGGCAGAACGCCTTTATGCCGCGGAGCCGGGAATCTTTGTGCGGGAGTTTACGCTGTTTTTCGGAGAACGGCTCACCTGGTTTATTACAGAGACTCTGGAGGATGGCACAGAGCTGTCCACCCAGGATTACAGTTATCTGGAGGAAGCGGAAGGACAGCTTGTGACCGGGACCAAGTACGCGGATATCTATGAGATGGCGAGAGCTCTTTCCGAACGGGACCTTCCGGAATTTGAAAGACGAATGGAAGAATACGGGAAGAAAAACTTCATGGTGGAGACCCTGTTTACCCTGAAGTAGAAGAACCCGGACAGAATACCACGAACAAAAAGGAGGAATGGCAGTGGAAGCCTTTGCAGTCGGTTTCGATTTGGGAAAGGAATATTCACAGATCTGCTGCTGGAATAAAAGTATGAAGGAACCGGTCTCCGTCTCTGTGGTGGCCGGCGCGGAAAAATACCGGATTCCCACAGAGAGCCTGGAGCTGTTTCTGAAAAAGGCCATGCGTCTTTTAAAGCCTTATGGGAAGATTCACGAAGCGGAAGCTGTCGTTTTTTCAGTGTCAGACGCCTCTGAGACTCAGGTGGAACGGATCCGGCAGACGGCTATGAGGTTCATGGGGGTGCCGGAGAGCCGTATCTATGTGCAGACCCGCCAGGAAAGCTTCTGCGCCTATGTGCTGAGCCAGCCCCGGGAGCTGTGGCGCCATCAGGCGGTGCTGTTTTCCTGCGAAGGAGAGCTTCTGGAAGCGGCGGCGCTGAATGTAAACGCGCGGACGCTGCCCTTTCTGGCACGGACGGAAAGCCAGGAGGACTGGAAGCGCCCCATATCCGGGCTGGAGCCCCAGGAGAAGGATGAAATTCTCACATCCATGGCCAGAGAGATCTTTTCCGAGCGTCCTGTATCCTCGGTATTCCTCATAGGAGAAGGCTTTGAGGGAAACTGGTATGAGCAGTCGCTGAAGGTGCTGTGCGGAGGAGGAAGACGGGTATTTGCCGGAAACAACCTGTTTGCAAAGGGAGCCTGCTGCAGGGCTGTTCTGGAAGCGGGGCTGGGAGGAGAGAAGACCTATGTGTTCCTGGGGGAAGACAAAATCTCCTACAATGTGGGCCTGCGTACGCTGAACGCCGGAAAGAGTACGATTTATACGCTTCTGGACGCAGGTCAGAGCTGGTATGAAGCAAAGGCGGAATGTGAAGCGCTGCTTTACAGTGAGCCGGTGGTGGAATTTATTCTGAAACCCATGCAGAATGGAGACACGCTGAAGGAAAGCCTGATGCTCACGGGCCTGCCGGACAGGCCCTCCAGAGCCACAAGGCTCCGGATTTCAGCAGAATTCTTAAGTGTGGACCGGCTCCGGGTGCAGGTAAGCGATCTGGGGTTTGGAGAATTTTTCCCCTCCTCGGATCTGACCTGGTCGGAGGAAGTGGATTTGAACAGCTGAATACGCGGATATGAGGAAGCGCGGGAAGACAGGAGAGGAGGAAGAGCCATGGGAGCAGTGATCATATGCAGAGGTGAACCGGCAGAGACCCCATATTATATTGAAAGCATGGGAATCCGGATTTATTCTATGGAGGAGCTGGCCTATTTCCTGTATGAAAATGTTTATCTGGTGGATAAAAAAATGCTGGGGTCCCGCCTCTGGGAGTGGCTCAGAACGGAGATGCACAATCCGGAGCTGGCTGACAGGCTCCAGAAAGGAGCGGAGGCAGGCGGAAGCCTTCAGAACATGGTTCTGACGATCCTTCGCAGCGTGGATTTCTACACCCAGGACGAGCTGACCCAGCTTACAGCCAAAATGAAAATCCTGAATACCTATCAGGAGCAGGAGCGGCTGAAGCTGCGGGCTGACGAATATTTTGTGGGCGGAAATTATCAGGCCGCCATATATGAGTATCAGAAAATCCTTGATATCCGGCAGAACGACCGGCTGGGGGTGAAATTTTATGCACATGTGTGGAACAATCTGGGCGTCTGCTGCTGCCGGCTGTTTTTGTTCGGCAAAGCAGCCCGGGCCTTCCGCACCTCCTGGCAGTATCAGAAGGACCCGGAGGTCCTGAAGGAATATGTCTATGCCATGCGGCTGGGCCTTTCGGATGAGGATTTTGAGGAGGCTATGGAGCTTCAGAATATCCGGGGAGAACAGCTGGAAGAGATGACGGAGGAGTATGAACGGCTGCAGAAGGAAGCCGGAGAGCATCTGGAAGCCGCCGCCGATCTGCCCAAAAGGCTCTATGAGCTGGAACGGGAATATGAAAGAAACACAAGATATGCGTAAACTGCGGCGGATTATGCCGGAACGTATGCCGGAAGGAAGAGCGTTCTTCTGCTTGACAGATGGAAACCTGTGTGGTAAAATTCCATCATGCCTGCTTTACCGTGGTACAGTGACCCATTGGTAGAGAAAGAAAGCAGAGCGACCCGGGCAGACTGCCGCGGGAATAAACGGCCGCCTGGCGGCAGTGGGAGGAAAATATGAAAAAAAGAGTTGTGAGCTTATTACTGTGCGGCTGCCTTGCAGTATCCATGACTGCAGGCTGCGGTTCTTCTTCTGATGAGGAAGTCGTGACAAATACAGACGCTGAGGACGCGGCAGAAGACGCTGCGGAGGATCCGGCGGATACGGCTGAGACAGAAGAGACAGCGGACGCTTCCGAGGCGGCCAGCGATATGGAATATGTGCTGGAAAAGGGCACTCTGGTTGTGGGCATTACAAATTTTGAGCCCATGGACTATATGGATGACAGCGGAAACTGGATTGGCTTTGACGCGGATCTGGCAAACGCGTTTGCAGAGAGCCTTGGCATCGAGGCAGAGTTTGTGGAGATCAACTGGGACAACAAGGTTCTGGAGCTGGACAGCAACGGTATCGACTGTGTATGGAACGGCATGACGCTGACCGATGAGGTTACAAGCGCTATGGAATGCACAGAGCCTTACCTGATGAATGCCCAGGTGGTAGTAGTTCCCGCTGATGTGGCGGATGATTACCAGGATGTGGAAAGCCTTTCCGATCTGAGCTTTGCTGTAGAAGCAGGCAGCGCAGGTGAGGCGGAGGTGAGCGCTCTCGGACTGAATTATACGCCGGTGGAAGCTCAGTCTGACGCTCTGCTGGAAGTTGCTTCCGGAACCTCTGACGCGGCAGTCATCGACCTTCTGATGGCAGCGGCTATGGTAGGCGAGGGAACAGGCTATGAGAATCTGACCTACACAGTCAGCCTGAACAGTGAAGAGTACGGCGTCGGCTTCCGCAAAGGCTCCGATCTGGCGGCAGTGCTGAATGATTTCTTCGCACAGTGCTATGAGGATGGAACCATGCAGACCATCGCAGAGCAGTATGGTGTGCAGGCGGCTTTGACAGACGCGCAGACAGCTGAGGCTGCTGAGTAAACACCAGGGGAGCGACATGGAACTGATAATGGAACAGATGCCGATTGTCATTCGTTCGCTGAACAGTGGCTTTCTGCAGACACTGAGACTGTTTTTCGTGACGCTGATCGGGGCGGTGCCGTTAGGGCTTGTGATTGCCTTCGGGACCATGTCCAGATTTAAGCCTCTGAACTGGATTTCAAATATCATCGTCTGGATCATACGCGGTACGCCGCTTATGATCCAGCTTATGATCATCTTTTATTTTCCGGGCCTGGTGCTTCACAATCAGATCTGGAGAGGGAACGCAGGGCGTTTTGCGGCGGCGTCTGTGGCCTTTATCATCAATTACGCCTGCTATTTTTCTGTAATCTACCGGGGAGGAATTCAGGGAGTCCCCGTGGGGCAGGAGGAAGCCGGTCTGGTGCTTGGCATGACCAGAAGGCAGATATTCTTCAAGGTCAAGCTGCTCCAGATGATCAAGCGGATTGTGCCTCCCATGTCCAACGAGGTGATTACGCTTGTAAAGGATACTTCCCTGGCAACCACCATTGCCCTTCAGGAAATTATCTGGGCCGGTGAGTCCTTCATGAAAGGCTCCCAGGGAATTTCAGGCGTAATCTGGCCGCTGTTCTTTACAGCCTTCTATTATCTGATTTTCAGCGGCGTAATGACAGTCCTTCTGGGACGTCTTGAGCGGAAGCTGGAGTATTTCAGGTAAGGAGGACGGCAGAAATGGCGATTCTGGAAGTAGAACATATCAGTAAAAATTTTGAAGATACAGAGGTCCTGAAGGATATCGGCTTTTCTCTGGAAAAGGGAGAGGTGCTGTCCATCATCGGCTCCTCCGGAAGCGGGAAGACTACTTTCCTGCGCTGTCTGAACTTTCTGGAGCAGCCGGATACGGGAGTGATTCGCGTAAACGGAGAGGTGCTGTTTGACGCAGACGCTCCCCAGACCCGGCAGGAGGCGGAGATTCGGAAGAAACGGCTTCATTTCGGCCTGGTTTTCCAGTCCTTCAACCTGTTTCCCCAGTATACGGCCCTTGGCAATGTGATGCTGGCCAGGGAACTGCTGGCGAAGGAACAGCCGGATTATAAGGCGCGGAAGAAAGAGATCCATCAGGAGATCGAGGAGGAGGCAAAGGCTCTCCTTGTGCAGATGGGACTGGCGGACCGGATGGGCAATTATCCCCATCAGCTTTCCGGAGGTCAGTGCCAGCGTGTGGCCATTGCCCGCGCTCTTGCGCTGAAGCCGGACATTCTCTGCTTTGATGAACCCACCTCCGCTCTGGATCCGGAGCTGACCGGCGAGGTGCTGAAGGTCATCAAGGAGCTGGCGGACAAGAAGACCACCATGATTATCGTCACCCATGAGATGGCCTTTGCCCATGATGTGGCCAGCAAGGTGATTTTCATGGATGAGGGAAAGATTCTGGAGCAGGGCACTCCGGAGGAGATCTTTGAGCATACCCGTGAGGAACGGACGAGACAATTCCTGTCCAGATACACAAACGGATAAGGGCTGAAACGGAAAGTAATAAGAGAAAAATGAAAATGGAGCACAGACAAAATGGTCTGGGTTCCATTTTTTTGTTGAAATCCCGGACGTTTAATACTAAAATAGAAAAGATTCAGCAGCAGAAAGGAGCGGATGTCCGTGAAGAACGAAAAAAAAGAACCTCTTGTGATTCTTACAGGGCCTACGGCAGTGGGAAAGACAAAGCTGTCCATTGCTCTGGCAAAGGCCATAGGGGGAGAAATCATCTCGGCAGATTCCATGCAGGTCTACCGGCGTATGGACATCGGCTCCGCGAAAATACGTCCGGAGGAGATGGAGGGAATTCCCCACTATCTGATTGATGTTTTGGATCCCACAGAGGAGTTTCATGTGGTAAGGTTCCAGCAGATGGCAAAGGAAGCCTTTCGGGAGATCCGGGCCAATGGCCATATTCCCATTGTGGCAGGCGGCACCGGCTTTTATATCCAGGCTCTGCTGTACGACATTGATTTTACGGAAAATGAGGCACAGACAGAGATACGGGCGGAGCTGGAAGAACTGGCTGCCCGGGAGGGAGCGGAAAAGCTTCATGAGCTTCTGGCTGAAAAAGACCCGAAGGCGGCAGAGGAAATTCATCCCCACAATGTGAAGCGGGTGATCCGGGCTCTGGAGTTTTACCGGCTGACTGGAAAACAGATTTCCGGACATAATGAGGAGCAGAAAGGCAAGGAATCTCCTTATAACTTTGCCTATTTTGTGCTGAACGATGATCGGGCGCGCCTCTATGAGCGGATCGATGCCCGGGTGGATCAGATGATGAGAGAAGGGCTCCTTCAGGAAGTGGAGGGGCTGAAGGCGGAAGGACTGCGCAGGGGCATGGTGTCCATGCAGGGGCTGGGCTATAAGGAGCTGCTTGCCTTTCTGGATGGAGAGTGTTCTCTGGAAGAAGCAGTGCGTGTGCTGAAGCGGGATACCAGACATTTTGCCAAGAGGCAGCTGACCTGGTTCCGGCGGGAACGGGACGTGATCTGGCTGGACAGACAGAGATTCGGCTCTGACGATGGAGCCATTCTGGAGGAAATGCTGCGGATACTGAAAGAAAAAGAAATTTTATCATAGAGAACAGAAGGGAAGGAACAGATAGAGATGGAACAGGAAACTATGCGCACAGAGGACATGTACCGGGAGCTTGGCATCCGGAGGGAGGTCTGGGCTTTCGGCCAGGAGATAGAGAAGACGCTGAAAGAAAGATTTGATGCTATCGACGCTACAGCGGAGTATAATCAGCTGAAGGTAGTGGGGGCCATGCAGAAGGCAAGAGTGGAGGCTGCCTGCTTTGCGGCCACCAGCGGCTACGGTTACAATGATCTGGGAAGAGAAAAGCTGGAGGAGGTCTACGCGGCGGCGTTTCACGCAGAGTCCGCTCTGGTCCGTCCTCAGATCGCCTGCGGGACCCATGCGCTGGCAGTGGCTCTCTCCGGAAATCTGCGGCCGGGAGATGAGCTTTTGTCTCCGGCGGGCAAGCCTTATGATACTTTGGAGGAGGTCATTGGAATCCGGCCCTCCAATGGTTCTCTGGCAGAGTACGGCGTGACCTACCGGCAGGTAGATCTGAAAGAGGACGGCACCTTCGACTACCCGGCCATCGAAGCGGCTTTGAATGAAAAGACAAAGCTGGTGACGATTCAGAGATCAAAAGGCTATCAGACACGGCCTACCTTTTCAGTAAAACAGATCGGTGAGCTGATTGCCTTTATTAAAGAAAGAAGACCGGATGTGATCTGCATGGTGGACAACTGCTACGGTGAGTTCGTGGAGCGGATCGAGCCTACAGATGTGGGGGCAGACCTGTGCGTGGGCTCTCTGATCAAGAATCCGGGCGGCGGACTGGCGCCCATCGGCGGCTATATTGTGGGAAAGGAGCAGTATGTGGAAAATGCCGCTTACCGGCTGACTTCCCCCGGGCTTGGAAAAGAGGTGGGCGCGTCTCTGGGCGTAATGCAGAGCTTTTACCAGGGATTCTTCCTGGCGCCCACTGTGACGGCGGCAGCGCTGAAGGGCGCCATCTTTGCGGCGAATGTCTATGAGAAGCTGGGCTTTCCGGTGATTCCAAACAGCACAGAGAGCCGGCATGATATCATTCAGGCCGTGACCTTCGGCTGCCCGGAGGGCGTGATTGCTTTCTGCCAGGGAATCCAGGCCGCTGCTCCGGTGGACAGCTATGTGACGCCGGAGCCCTGGGCCATGCCGGGCTATGACAGCGATGTGATTATGGCTGCCGGAGCCTTTGTGCAGGGCTCCTCCATTGAGCTCTCCGCGGACGGCCCCATTAAGCCTCCCTATGCGGTATATTTTCAGGGAGGCCTGACCTGGCCCCATGCCAAGCTGGGCATTCTCATGTCCCTGCAGAAGCTTGCGGACGCGGGTCTGGTGAAGCTGTCATGAGACGGGTGCTGGTCATCGGAGGAGGAGCTTCCGGACTGATGGCAGCCATTCAGGCAGCCAGGAGCGGAGCAAAGGTAACTTTGCTGGAACAGAACCGGCAGGTGGGAAAGAAAATCCTTGTTACAGGAAATGGACGGTGCAATCTGACAAACCGGGATCAGGAACTGTCCCATTACCGGGGAAGTGATTCCGGGTTCGCGGCAGCAGTGCTTCAGCAGTTTGGCCTGGAGGAGACGCTGGAATTTTTCGGCGACCTTGGGATTTTGGTGAAAGACAGAAATGGGTATCTGTATCCCTACAGCGATCAGGCTTCTTCCGTGGCGGAAGTGCTTCGGATGGAGGCGGAGCGGCTGGGGGTAAAGATGGCTCTCGGCAACCGGATTCTGAAGCTCTCAGCAGCAGGAAAGGGATTTGAGGCGTCAACCGATGGCTGGACCTATGAGGGAGACGCCTGTGTCCTGGCGGCGGGCTCCGCCGCCGCCCCGGCCACAGGCTCCGACGGCAGCGGCTATGTCTTGGCGGAATCCTTAGGCCACCGGGTGGTTAAGCCGCTGCCGGCCCTGGTACAGCTTCGCTGCCGGGAGCGTTTCTTTGAGCGCCTGGCGGGGCTGCGCATGGAGGCTTCCGTAAAAATTCTGGCAGGAGATCCGGCGCCGGCAGGAGGGAAAAAGAATGCGGAAAGAAAAGAGCTGGCGGAGGACCGGGGGGAAGTCCAGTTTACAAAGAACGGCATCTCGGGAATTCCTGTCTTCCAGGTGAGCCGGTACGCAGTGCGCGCTCTGGATGAGGGCAGACGGGTGGAAGCCAGGCTGAATCTGCTGCCTCGGTTTGAGAAGAGAGAACTGGAGAAATACTTTGCCTCCAGACGGAAGGATGGCGGCTATAAAAAGGGCGAGCAGTTTCTGACGGGCCTGTTTCCCGGAAAGATGAGTCTCTGTCTTCTGGAGCGGGCAGGAATTTCTAAGAACAAAAAGGCAGAGGACTGGACCGCCGGGGAACTGGAACGGCTGCTTCTGCAGATCCGGGACTTTCAGACAGAGATTGTCTCCGGCGGCAGCTTTGAACAGGCCCAGGTCTGCTCTGGCGGCGTGGATACCCGGGAAATCTGTCCGGAGACTATGGAATCCAGACTGGTGCCGGGGCTGTTTTTCGCAGGCGAGGTCGTGGACATTGACGGGGCCTGCGGCGGCTATAACCTGCAGTGGGCCTGGAGCAGCGGGTACACAGCAGGCCGCAGCGCGGCTAAAGGAGGAAAAGAATGATTCGAATCAGCCAGATAAAGCTTCCGGTCAATCATACGGCGGCCGATTTGAAGAGGCATGCAGCCAGGGAACTGAAGGTGCCGGAGGAACGGATAGAAGAGCTGGCCATCAGCCGAAAATCCATCGATGCCAGAAAAAAGCCGGTTTCTTATGTCTATACGGTGGATGTGAAGCTTTCCGGAGAGCAGAGGCTGATGAAGAAGCTGCATAACCGGAATGCTTCTCTGATTCATCCTGTGTCTTACCGGTTTCCTGAGGCAGGAACAGAACGGCTGGAGCACCGGCCCATTATCGTGGGAACAGGACCGGCCGGACTGTTCTGCGGCCTGATGCTCGCCAGGGCCGGATACCGGCCCCTGCTTCTGGAGCGGGGCGAGACAGCACGGGAGAGAAAGAACACAGTGGACAGCTTTTGGGCCGGGGGAGGCCTGAAAGCGGATTCCAACGTCCAGTTTGGGGAAGGCGGAGCGGGAACTTTTTCCGATGGAAAGCTGAATACGCTGGTAAAGGACCCGAAGGGCAGAAACCGGCTGGTGCTTGAGACCTTTGTGCAGGCCGGAGCTCCGGAGGAGATCCTCTACTGGAACAAGCCCCATCTGGGCACGGATGTGCTGATCGGCGTGGTGGAACGGATCCGGGAAGAAATTCTTTCTCTGGGAGGAGAGGTCCTCTTCCGGACCAGGCTGACAGATATCGATGTGGAAGAAGGAACTGTCCGGGGTATCCGTGTCCGAACAGAGGAGGGGCAGGAGACCTGTCTTGCCTGTGAGGCTCTGGTGCTGGCCATCGGGCACAGTGCCCGGGATACCTTTGCCATGCTGGCGGAAAAAGGGATTCCCATGGAACAGAAAGCCTTTGCAGTGGGAGTGCGTATCGAGCATCCCCAGGAGCTTATCAATGAGAGCCAGTACGGAGCCGGTTATCCGCCGGAGCTTCCCGCAGCCTCCTATAAGCTGACCAGAAAAGTGGAAGGGGACAGAGGCGTCTATTCCTTCTGTATGTGCCCGGGCGGCTATGTGGTAAATGCTTCCTCTGAACCGGGAATGCTGGCAGTGAACGGCATGAGCTATCAGGCCAGAGACGGACGCAATGCCAACAGTGCCATGATTGTGACCGTGCGGCCGGAGGATTTCGGCGGCACAGATGTGCTGGCCGGAGTGGAATTCCAGAGAAGGCTGGAGCAGGCTGCGTATCAGGCCGGAGAAGGAAAGGTCCCGGTACAGCTTCTGGGAGATTTTCAGAACAATCAGGAAAGCAGAAGCCTGGGAGATGTGGAGCCCTGCATCAAGGGAGCCTGGAAGTTCGGAAATGTGCGGGGCATTTTCCCGGAAGAGCTGTCCCGGGCGCTGGAAGAGGGAATCCTGGGCTGCGAGCGGATTCTTCCGGGCTTCTCCCGGCGAGACGCCGTGCTCTCCGGGGTGGAGAGCCGCACTTCTTCTCCGGTACGCATTCTGCGCGGGGAAGATATGGAGAGCGCGGTAAAGGGACTGTATCCCTGCGGGGAAGGCGCCGGCTATGCGGGAGGAATCACTTCAGCAGCCATGGACGGCGTGAAGACGGCAGAGGCGGTGGGGGCGAGATATGCCCCCTGGCGTTCTGCGTAAAGACAGGAAAATGAAAACGAAAAATGGAAAAAGATGGCGAATCTTAAGAGAAGTTAAGGATTTCGTCTCTATACAAGTTCTGTGCTTTGTGCTATGATATAATTCGATATGATTTCCAGCATTTCCATTTATGTAAACTGGATATCAGAGAGCCGCAGGGCTTGCATATACTACGAAAGACGGAGGCTGTTATGAAATCAAAGAATGGCTGGGTGCTTCTGATCATGCTCCTGTCCGGCATTGTGCTGGGAGGTTTTATCGGAATGCTGACAGAGAATGTATCAGCCTTAAGCTGGCTGAATTACGGGCGGAGCTTCGGACTGGAGACGCCCATCGTTCTGGACCTGGGGCTTCTGGTACTGACCTTTGGCTTGACGATCCATATATCCATAGCCAGTATTATCGGGGTGGTGCTTGCAATCATTATTTACAGGAAACTGTAGGAAAAGAGTTGCCGGAAGGGATATCCGCTGCCTGGAGAGCGCAGGAAAAGGAGAAGCCATGACGACAACGATGAAGAATTTATACAGAGAAGAGCGTCCTTATGAGAAGTGTCTCGCCTGCGGACCGGGAGCGCTTTCCGACCCGGAGCTTCTGGCCGTTATCTTACGGACCGGGACAGAAGGAGAGAATGTCTGCCAGCTGGCGGCCCGTATCTTAAGCCTGCCGGACTATGAGGGACTGGAGGGGCTGTGCCGGATTCCCCTGGAGCGTCTGACGAAGCTTAAGGGAATCGGAAAGGTCAAGGCGGTACAGCTGAAGTGCCTGGCGGAACTGGCGGCGCGGATGGCAAAGGCATCCGCGGGAGAAAAGCTCTGCTTTGACACGCCGGCGACCATAGCGGATTATTTTATGGAAGAACTCCGCCATAAGGAACAGGAGCATCTGATCGCGCTGTTTCTGAACACCAGAAACAAGCTGCTCCGGGAGAAGCTGATGTTTAAGGGCACAGTGAATGCTTCGATTATATCGCCCAGGGAAATTTTCCTGGAAGCGCTGGAAGTTCATGCCGTGCAGCTGGTTCTGGTTCATAATCACCCCAGCGGCGATCCCTCGCCGAGCCTGGAGGATATCCGGGTCACAAAGCGGATCAGCAAAGGCGGAGAGCTTCTGGGAATCCAGCTTTTGGATCATGTGATCATAGGCGATCGGTGTTATAGCTCTTTAAGAGAACGGGGAATACTATCATAGGAACAGAAGAAAGAGAGGGAGACCACAATGTCTGCACAGAGTTTTGGCTGCGACTTTGGAACAAGCAGCATAAAGATTTACAGCAAAGAAAGCGATACCATATACTGCGAGAAGAATATGGTGGCGATTGAGGAAAAGAAGGGCATGATTGCCTATGGAAACGAGGCTTTTGACATGCATGAGAAGGCGCCGGCCAATATTGAGGTTCTGTATCCCATGTCCTTTGGCACGGTGGCCAGCATTACTTATATGCAGCAGTTTTTAAGAGCCTTTCTGGAGGAGCGCACCAAGGGAAGCCTGAAGGGGGCGGAGTTTATCGTGGCCCTGCCTACGGACGTGCAGGATCGTGTGTTTACCACTTTGATTCACGGAACAGGAATCAAGACAAAAAATGTGGAGCTGATTGACAAGCCGGTAGCGGCAGGCCTGGGCCTTGGCCTGGATGTGACTCAGGCCCAGGGTGTGATGCTGGTGGACGTGGGCGCTGACACCACAGAGATTTCCATTCTCTCTCTGGGCGGAACCGTGACCAGCAAGCTGATCAAAAACGGCGGAAACAAGATTGACGAGGCGATCTCCAGCGCTATCCGCCGGGAATACGGATACTTTATCGGAAATAAGACAGCGGAATTTCTGAAAAATGAGCTGGGCTATCAGCCGGGCGACACCACGACCAGACGGGAAATCTGCGGCCGCAATATGGCCCTGGGACTTCCGGCGCTGCTGGAGATTACTGCTGATTTCGTGGCAAATGCCATCGCGGAGCAGCTGAAATCCATCGTGGATGCCATAAAGATGATTCTGGAGCGCACTCCGCCTGAGCTGGGTGTGGATATTATCCGGAACGGTATTTTCCTGACCGGAGGCGTAGCCAATCTGAAGGGGCTGGACGGGCTCATTGCGGATGCCACAAACATTAAGGTAAATCTGGTGGAGAAGCCGGAGGAGTGTGTGGCCAGAGGCCTGGAGCGGGTCATCAAGGAAAAAGAATTCCGCAGTCTGACCTTTATTACAAAAGAGCAGGATTACAAATAATTCAGGTGGAGTATGAAGAAAAAAAATCGTTTTTCCGTGCCGTCAAAATACATATTTGCGGCGCTGGCTCTTCTATGCATCGGCATGATGTTTGCCTCCTATGCCACCGGGTTCGCGGGAGAGACTCTCGGCAGAATCTCAGGGTATGTGTTTGTGCCCTTTGAGCGGGGAATCAACGCGGTGGGAGGCTGGGCCAGGGACAGGGCGGACAGTCTTGAAGATCTGGCGGATGCCCAGGCACGAAGCCAGGAGCTTCAGGCCCAGGTGGACGAGCTGACCATGGAGAACAGCCGGCTGATGCAGAACCAGTACCGGCTGCAGGAGCTGGAGGAGCTCTATGCCCTGGATCAGACCTACAGTGAGTACAATAAAGTAGCAGCCAATATCATTGCCAGTGACGCGGGAAACTGGTTCAATACCTTTGTGATTGACAAGGGATCCTCTGACGGCATCGCGGTGGATATGAATGTGATTGCGGGAAGCGGCCTGGTGGGCATCGTGACCGCGGTGGGAGACAACTGGGCCAGGGTGCGTTCCATTATTGATGACATGAGCAATGTGAGCGCCCAGGTTCTGTCCACTTCCGATCTGTGTTTCGTAAAAGGGGATCTGCAGCTGATGGAGACAGGCCTGATTCAGATCAATCAGCTGCGGGATCCGGAAGGGGAAGCGTCCATCGGCGACACAGTGGTGACCTCACATGTCAGCGATAAATATCATTCAGGAATTCTGATTGGCTATATCAATGAGCTGACGCTGGATTCCAATAACCTGACCAGATCGGGAACGCTGACCCCGGCGGTGGATTTCGAGCATCTCCATTCCGTGCTGGTCATTACAGATTTGAAGCAGAGTGTAGAAGAAGAATAGACAGGAGTGAAAGGGATGAGACGGAAAGCGGTCATTGCGGTTTTGATTATCGTGTGCTTTATTTTACAATGTACCGTGTTCCAGGCGCTGGCTCTGGCAGGTATCTCCCCGAATCTTCTCCTGATCGTCACCACTTCCCTGGGATTTATGCGGGGAGAAAAGGAAGGAATGACGGTAGGATTTTTCTGCGGACTTCTGGTGGATATCTTTTTTGGAAGCCTTTTTGGTTTTTACGCTCTTCTGTATATGTTTCTGGGATATGGAAGCGGCCTGTTCCATATGATGTTTTATGATGAGGACATCAAGCTTCCCATGATCTGGATTACGCTTTCGGAGCTGGTATACGGACTGAGTGTTTATTTTTTCATGTTTCTGATGCGAAGCAGATTTGAATTTGGCTTTTATCTTACGCGTATTATACTCCCGGAGATGGTGTATACCGTTGTGGTGACCATGGTGATGTACCGTCTGCTCCGGCGGCTGAACCGGATGCTGGAACGATGGGAGGAACCGCCTTCGGAATATTCCGCAATGTCCGGAAAGCCGGGCGGAACAGATAAGCATACGGAGGATTTTGAGTGAGACTGTTCAGAGAAATCAGAGATGCCCTGTGGAATATCATAAAATCACGTACGTTTCTGTTAAGCGCCATTTTTACGGTGTTTTTCGGAATTCTGCTGTACAGGGTGTTTTATCTGCAGATTGTAAGAGGGGCGGAGTATCAGGAATCCTTTTCTCTGCGTACGGAGCGGGAAGTATCCCTGGCCAGCACGAGAGGAAATATTTATGACCGGAACGGAGAAGTTCTGGCTTACAGCGAGCTGTCCTATTCGGTGACCATCCAGGATAATGGAAGCTATCCGGACACAAGAACGAAGAACGCCCAGCTGAACGAGACAATTTACAAGCTGATCAAGCTGATAGAGAAAAACGGAGACAGCGTGGTAAGTGATCTGGGAATTGTGTACCAGAACGGAGGATATGAATATTCTCTGACAGGCACCTCCCTGATGCGTTTAAAAGCCGATGTATATGGAAAGACTCGGGTTAGTGAGCTGGAGCCCAGCGAAGAGCTGGCTTCTGCGGATACTCTGATGGAGTATATGTGCAGCGCTGAAAGATATGATATCAAGTCTTCCTATACAGAGAAAGAAAAGGAAAGATATGGAATCTCCGTAGACGGCTACACGCCGGAGGAGCAGCTTCAGATTGCGACGATCCGTTTCGGTATCTCTGCAAACAGCTATATGCGCTATGTGGCCACCACCGTGGCGACAGATGTTTCCGAGGAGACAGTGGCAGCCGTTCTGGAAAATCAGAACGAGCTTCAGGGAGCAGACATCGAGCAGAGCAGCCGCCGGGTTTATCCGGACAGTATTTATTTCTCTTCGATTATCGGATATATCGGCAAGGCCTCTCAGGAGGAACTGGAAAGCCTTCAGGAGGAAAATCCGGACTATGAGCTCAATGATATCGTGGGAAAATCCGGTATCGAGCAGTATATGGAGACGGAGCTTCAGGGCACCAAGGGCTATGAAAAGATGTACGTGGACAGCGTGGGCCGTGTGCTTGAGGTTGCCGAGCAGCAGGATCCGGTGCCGGGAAATGACGTATATCTGACCATCGACAAGGATCTGCAGATGGCTGCTTACCAGATTCTTGAGCAGAAGCTGGCAGGCATTCTGGTATCCAAGATCCAGAATACAAAGGAATATATTCAGGGCAATGACAGCGCTTCTGAAATTATGATTCCGATTTATGATGTATATTATGCTCTGATTGACAATTATATTATTGATATTACACACTTTTCAGAAGATGACGCCACAGATCTGGAAAAGAGCGTATATCAGCGTTTTCTGACTAAAAGGGAGCAGGCAGTCAGTGAAATTATGGCGGAGCTGAACAATGAAAACGCTGCGGCTTATCAGAATCTTTCCCAGGAAATGAAGAATTATATGAGCTACATCGTGGCAAATGTTCTGATGGGAGACAACCAGGTGCTGATGAGCGACGCGGTAGACACTTCTGACGCCACATATATTGCCTGGACTACAGATGAGGTCATCAGCCTCAGAGAGTATCTGCAGTACGCCATTTCCATGAACTGGATTGATGTAACCAAAATTTCCGGTGATGATTTGTACCTGGACTCTGAGGAGATCTACCAGTCTGTGCTGGATTATATCAGCCAGGAACTGATGGAGGACATGGAATTCGGCAAGATGCTTTACAAGTACATGCTGCTGGATGATCAGATGTCCGGGAGAGAAGTATGCCTCCTGTTATATGATCAGGGAGTCTTGGAATATGATGAGGCGTCGGTGGCAGGCCTGACAGCCGGCACCATCAGCGCCTACAATTTCATGATTGACAAAATCTCGAATCTGGAGATTACGCCGGCTCAGCTGGCTCTGGAGCCCTGCAGCGGCGGAATTATCATTGTGGATGTAAATACCGGGGATACGCTGGCATGTGTCACTTATCCCAGCTATGACAACAACCGTCTGACCAATGTAATGGACTCTGAATATTACAACAGCCTGCGGCGGGACCTGTCGTCACCCTTTATCAACCGTGTGACCCAGGAAAACCTGGCGCCCGGTTCCACCTTCAAACCGATTGTGGCTATAGCAGGCCTGGAAGAGGGAGTGATTACCCCTTCCTCTGTTATTTATGGAGCCGGACGTTTTACGGAGATTACCCCTTCTCCCACCTGCTGGATTTTCAACCAGTATGGAGGCCATCATGGAAATGAGACTGTGATAACAGCTATCCGGGATTCCTGCAACTACTTTTTCTATGAGGTAGGCTACCGCCTTTCAGGGGGCCGCAGCGGTCAGAGCTACAATTCAGACAGGGGTCTGGCGACGCTGGAAAAATATGCGAGAATGTTCGGACTTGGCGAGAAGTCAGGCCTGGAGCTTTCCGAGTATGATCCTCAGATTTCAGACGAGGACGCGGTCCGGTCTTCTATCGGACAGGGTACCAATGCATTTTCCCTGTCTCATATCGGCAGATATGTGGCTACCCTCGCAAACCGGGGCAGCTGCTATAATCTGACTCTTCTTGACCGGCTGGAGTCCGCGGACGGAGAGCTGATTGAGGAATATGCGCCTGAGCTTTACAACCAGGTGGATATCGCAGACAGCAGCTGGGACGCGGTACAGCAGGGAATGCGCCTGGTGGCGGAGGATACTACTTCTCTGAACGCTTTAAGCGAGCTGGGACTGAATGTGGCCGGAAAGACCGGTACGGCCCAGCAGAGCAGGAGCCATCCAAACCACGCGCTGTTTATCGGATTTGCTCCTTATGAGGATCCGGAGATTGCGGTGGCCGTGCGTATTGCCAATGGCTATACCTCCGCAAATTCTGCAGAGGTTGCGGCGGACCTGTTTAAGTATTATTATAATCTTGTGGATGAAGAGCAGATTCTGACAGGAACAGCCAGCGGTTCCACAGGACAGAATATTGCAGATTAGGAGTGAAGAGGGATGTCAAACCAATCGGTTGTCATAAAAAGCAACAGACATGGATTGATTGTGGTTTTGGATGAGAAGACAGACTGGGAGACACTGAAGAAGGATGTGGCGGAAAAGTTCAGATCCTCCGCCAAATTCTTCGGAAGTGTTCAGATGGCTCTGTGCTTTCAGGGAAGAAAGCTTTCCTTTGAAGAGGAGCTGGAGCTTTCCGATATCATATCGGAGAACTGCCAGATTCAGATTGCCTGCATTGTGGACGAGAATGAGGCCACAGAGACAGCTATGAAGCAGGCTTTGGAGCGGCAGAAACAGGGCGGGGACAGCGACCTGATGAACCTTCAGGACGGCCGCTTTTATAAAGGAACCCTGCGTTCCGGCCAGGTGCTGGAATCGGAGACAAGCATAGTGATTCTCGGTGATGTGAATCCCGGCGCCAGGGTCGTGTCCAAGGGAAATGTGATTGTGCTGGGAACTCTGAAGGGAAATGTCTATGTGGGCGCTTCCGGAAATGAGTCCGCTTTTGTGGCGGCCCTGTCCATGGACCCCATGCAGATCCGCATTGGCGATGTGATTGCGAGAAGCTCTGACAGCAGGCCTGTCCGGAGCCTCCGTAAGAAAAAGGAAGAGGATACGCCGAAGATTGCGTTTGTGGAGGAAGGAAATATTTATATAGAACCTATTACAAAAGAAGTTCTGAATGATATCAATTTATAGAAAAGGGTTTGGAGGAAAAAGCTATGAGTGAAGTAATTGTAATTACATCCGGAAAAGGCGGCGTGGGAAAGACGACTTCCACGGCGAATATCGGTACAGGTCTTGCAAAGCTTGGGAAAAGCGTTGTGATGATCGATACGGATATCGGTCTTAGAAATCTGGACGTGGTGATGGGCCTGGAGAACAGGATCGTCTACAACCTGGTAGACGTAGTAGAAGGAAACTGCCGTATGAAGCAGGCGCTGATTAAGGACAAGCGGTATTCCAATCTCTTCCTCCTTCCTTCCGCGCAGACGAGAGATAAGACGGCGGTAAATCCGGAGCAGATGGTGAAGCTGATTGATGAGCTCCGGCCTGAATTTGATTACATACTGCTTGACTGCCCGGCAGGCATCGAGCAGGGCTTTAAAAATGCTATTGCGGCAGCGGACCGGGCGCTGATTGTCACCACCCCGGAGGTGTCCGCCATCCGTGACGCGGACCGGATCATCGGCCTTCTGGAGGCAAATGACATCCACAGAATCAACCTGATTGTAAACCGTCTGCGCATGGATATGGTAAAGCGCGGCGATATGATGTCCATTGAGGATGTCATAGACATTCTTGCCATTGATTTGATCGGCGCGGTGCCCGATGATGAGCACATCGTCATTGCCACAAATCAGGGCGAGCCCCTTGCGGGAGATTCCTCTCTTGCGGGAACCGCTTATATGAATATCTGCAAAAGAATTCTGGGTGAGGAGGTTCCTCTGATGAATCTGGAAACCAATGGCGGATTCTTTGCGAAGATAGCGAAGCTGTTCAAATAAGCGAGGGGGGAAAGAATTATGGCGCTGATGGATTTTTTCCGGAGAAAAAGTTCCGGAGATGTGGCGAAGGATCGCCTGAAGCTTCTTCTGATTTCAGACAGGGCAAACTGCTCTCCTGAGGTTATGGAACTGATTAAAAATGACATTATCAAGGTTATCTCAAAGTACATGGAGATCGACTGCGATCATCTGGACATTCAGATTACCCAGACGGAGTCTGACGGGTCCAATGGCCGTGTGCCGGCTCTGTGCGCAAACATTCCGATTAAGGATCTGAAGCATCAGACAGAGAGGAGATAGCCGGTTAGGGAAAAGGACAGAGGAGATTATGTTAAAACAGTACCGGGTGAGGGATTACAGGTTCCGGCTTGTGTGTTATGTGTTTGCCATTACGATTATAGGAATACTGGTCATTGGAAGCGCTGAGAAATCTGTGCAGGATCAGCAGATTCTGGGAATGTTTCTGGGAACCGCGGCGATGATTGTCATATCGCTGATAGATTACAACTGGATCCTGAAGTTTTACTGGCTGATTTATGCTTTTAATCTGCTGCTGCTCCTTCTTGTGGTGCTGACGCCGCTGGGATATGAAAATAATGGAGCGACCCGCTGGCTCAGGCTGGGCGGCTTTCAGTTTCAGCCTTCGGAGCTGTGCAAGCTCTGCCTGATTCTGTTTTTTGCGAAATTTCTGGAAAAATACAAAGAAATGCTGAATACATGGAAAATCCTGGGACTGTCCGTTCTGCTGTTTGGCTTCCCGGCCCTGCTGGTGGAGCAGCAGCCGGACCTGTCCACCACGATTTCTCTGTGCGTGATTTTCCTGACCCTGATTTTTATCGCAGGCTTAAACTGGAAGCTGATCGGCGGAGCCCTGGCGGTGGGCGTGCCTGCCGCGGTAATTTTTATCAGCCTGATTATGCAGCCGGACCAGCAGCTTATTGACGACTATCAGAGAACTCGTATTCTTGCCTGGCTGAATCCGACACAGTATGCGGATAACGCATATCAGCAGCAGAATTCCATTATGGCCATCGGATCCGGCCAGCTGGTTGGAAAGGGACTGAACAACAATCTGGTGTCTTCTGTGAAAAACGGCAGCTTTATCGCGGAGCCGGAGACGGACTTTATCTTTGCGGTGGCAGGTGAAGAGCTTGGTTTTATCGGCTGCGCAACAATTATTTTACTATTGGCGCTGATTGTGTTAGAATGTATACAGATTGGCAGACGTTCGAGAGAATTCTCGGGAACCCTGATCTGTTGTGGGGTTGCAGGGTATATCGGGTTCCAGAGCTTTGTGAATATCTGTGTGGCCACGGGACTGATGCCCAATACGGGAATACCGCTTCCTTTTGTCAGTTATGGATTGACGTCTCTGGTGACGCTGTACATGTCAATCGGGTTTGTCCTGAATGTCGGTCTGCAGCCGAAAAAATATTAACTTGGGGGTGTTCCTTATGAACATTGGACTAATCGCACATGACGCAAAAAAGAAACTGATGCAGAATTTCTGCATTGCCTACAGAGGGATTCTCTGTAAACACAATCTGTACGCCACCGGCACAACCGGACGGCTGATCGCCGAGGTGACGAACCTGAACGTACACAAGTACCTGGCGGGGCATCTGGGCGGCGAGCAGCAGCTGGCGGCGC